>JARRNE010000315.1:0-6252 GCA_037385305.1 Chromatiaceae bacterium
ATCACCGCTGCCGATCAGGGGCAGACCGTGAGCCCCCGTACGAAGGCCCCTGCCGATCGCCCGGCGGCAATGTTCGTAGAGCGTGGCGCTTTCCAGGGACTCGCGCGGGGTCATAAAGACCTCGTGCTCCTTTTCATCGAGGGACCGGTCCTCGATGAACGGGATGCGCTCATTCAGGATCTCCGCGTCGCCCGTGAAACGAACGTAATGGGCCGCCGCGTACGGCAGCCAGAGCATGTCATCGGAACAGCGCGTCCGAATGCCGGCGCCGGAGGGCGGTTGCCACCAATGCTGAACGTCTCCCTCTATGAATTGGCGGCCCGCGGCAAGCAGTATGTGCCGCCGTGCGATGGCGGGCTCGGCGTACAGCAGCGCCATCGCGTCCTGGAGCTGGTCGCGGAATCCGAACGCCCCGCTGGACTGGTAGAACCCCGTCCGTCCCCAGATCCTCGAGCTCAATGTCTGGTACGGCAGCCAGCGGTTCAATAGTATATCCACCGACTTCTCCGGGGTGTTGACCTGGATGGTTCCCGTCAAGCGGTCCCACCATGCGATCGTGCGCTTCAGGGATTCCTCAACCTCGCCCGGATCGCGGTATTTCCGGACCAGGCGATCGACCTCTTCCGTCGAGCCCGCCTGCCCGAGCAGGCAGGTCACCTCCGCGCCGTCTCCCGGCGCCAGATCCAGCGACACCTGAACGGCTGCGCATGGGTCGAGCCCCGGCCAGACACGGCGCGAAAGACGGATGCGCTTCATGGCGGCGGGAGAGGACAGGGTTCCATTGCGCCCGAGGAAGCCGGTGCGGTCGGCGGTATAGCTGTCGGGCGCAGGGCTTATCGTGGCGAAGGCGATGCGGTCGCCGTACGTCGGGTGGTAGCGGTTGCGGGCCAGCATGATTCGCGTTTCGCCGTCCCACTGGCTGATCACGTGGGCCTGGCTGTCCTCCCTGTCCTCGCCGAGAGTCCACTCGACGTAGAAGGTGACCGCCAGCCGCCGCGTCCGCGATGAGTCGTTGCGCAGCCGGAGCCGCTGCACCCGGACGGGTTCTCCGCCATTTTCATCCATCGGCACAATGATGGTCAGCTCCTGCTGAATGGCGTGGCGGTGGTGTTCAAAGACGGTGTAGCCCGCGCCGGCTGGCTGTTGCCGTACCAGGTGAAACCCGCGCCCGACTCGCTGACCAGAGCGCCGAAACTCGGGTTGGCTATCACATTCACCCACGGCGCCGGCGTGCGCGCGCCGGGGCCCAGATAGATTGCGTACTCGCGGCCGTCAGGGGTGAAGCCGCCCAGCCCGTTGAAGTACGGGAGTTCCATAAACGGCAGCGGGGCGGACGGCTCTTCGGGGATATGGCGCACGCGCAACGCGTCGGGGGGCTCCGCCGGCTCCATCGGCGCGGCAAGCTGCTGGGGCAGCGGGCCGCGGGCGGCCACCATCGCCACGCGCGCGGTCGAGAGAATGAGCGTCAGGTCTTCGTCGGGGATATGGTCTGCGTTGCGCAGGTAGACCCCGCCGGGCTGATCGACGCCGGCATGCATCGAATGCGCGTTGATAAGCTGTTTAAGCTGTTCCTGCAACGGTTGCTCATAGCCGCTGGATTCCTCGTTGAGTATGACCAGGTCCGCCTTCAGGCCGTGGAGGCGCCAGTAGGCGTGCGCCTGGAGCATCTGGCGCACAAGACTGATATCGTCCGACTCCCCGATGCTGACCGCGGCTATCGGAAGATCTCCCGAGATGCCATGGGGCCACAGACGCGACTGGCCCAGGCAGTTTTGCCGCAGGCGATCCAATGTCGGCCGGAGTTTCGAGCTGGGATACAGCATGTAACTGGCGAGCTGCTGAAAGCGGCGGGCTTCGTCCGGCTCGATGCGCAGGCGGCGGAGCTCTACCTGGGCATATCTCCACGCAAGATCGAGCTCCCGCGCGATCGTCTGCGGCTCGCTGTACTTCTCGATCAGCGCCAGGGCGTCATTGCGCGACTCGGCCGCGCAAAGGACGATGGAAAATTGCGCGCGTTGGCCCGGTTCCAGCGCCACCGTGCGACGCAGGCTTAAAATAGGGTCGAGCACGTGCCCGGCGCTGTTCGACAGCGCGCCCGACGAACCGCCCCCTGTCCGTTTCGAACTGCGTCGCGCCTTCCATGTCTGTCTCGAAAGTCATGCAGTGCGCCGCATAGATCGGCGGGTCGTCCGGGTCCCGCGGGCGGCGGAATGCGAGCAGTGCGCCGTGCTTTTCGATCCACTCGGTGCACACAAACATCTTGTTGAATGCGGGATGTTGGCGATCCACCCTGTGCGGGGCGAGGGCAAGCTCCATGTAGCTGGTCAGCTCCAGCTTCCTTTTGCTGCCGGAGCGGTTGATCAGGGTTATGCGGCGGATCTCCGCGTCGTCTTCCGGCGACACCACAATCTCGGTCTCGGTGTCGATGGCGCCGTCCGAGCGTCGGAACTCGGCCCGGTCCACGGTGAAGGCGACCGCGTACTTGTCCATCGCGCCGCGGACGGGCTGATACGCATTGGACCACACCCGGCCGCTCCGCAGGTCGCGGATATAGCAGAACAAACCCCATCCATCACACGTGGTATCCGCCCGCCAGCGCGTGATATCGAAATCCCGCCAGCGGCTATATCCCCCGCCGGCGCTGGTCACCATCAGGGAGTAGCGGCCGTTGCAGAACATCTGCGTCTTGGGAGTGGCCGAATGCGGCGTTTCAAATCTGCCGGCCGCCGGCGCAATCCCTGCGGGCATCACGCGCGATGCCGCCCGTTCGCGCGTCGGCACCAGATAGAGCGGGGGCGAAACCGGGATGCTCTCATATAGCAGCGATTCGGTCGCCTTGACCCGGGGGTCGGCGTGAAACCGCCGCTGCATCACGGAATCGTTGATAAAATTGTCGATGGCGAGGAACCCCATGGCCGTGTGGTGTGCCATGTAGGCGCGCACGATCACCCCGCGGCCGCCCTCGCGCCGGCCCTGCCTTCCGAAATCGATCGCCTCGAAAAATCCGTAGCCGCCGCGGAGCCCGAGCCGCGCAAGCGATTTCAGGTTGCGCGCCGCCGCCGCCGGTTCCACCAGCAGCCCCAGCATCGATGCATATGGGGCGACAACCAGGTCGTCCTCGAGCCCGCGTTTCAGCCCCAGCCCCGGAACGCCGAATGCCTGATACTGATATGTCTTATTCGCATCCAGGTCGCTGTAGGCGGACTCCGAAATCCCCCATGGCACGCCTTGCCTGCGCGCATACTCTATCTGCGCGCCGACCGCTTCGCGGAAGGCCCCCTTTAACAGCGAATGGGGGAATACGCGCATCAGCAGCAGCGGCATCAGGTACTCGAACATTGTGCCGCCCCAACTGAGCAGCACCCTGCGGGTTCCGATCGAGCCGAATGGCCTGGCCATCGCCAGCCAATGCGCGCTCGGAACCTCGCCCCGCGCGATAGCCACGAAACTGCCAAGCCTGGCCTCACTGGCAAAAAGGTCATAATACGATGTGTCGCGCCTTTGCTCGCTGGCATTGAAGCCGATGCTGAACAACCGCCGGTCGGTGTCATAGAGGAACCGCATGTTCATGCCGTTTCCCAGGTCCATGCTGCGCCGGCGGAGGTCCTCCGCCCGCGCGCACAATTCGCCGGCCGGCGCCTGCGCCCTGGCAAATGCCTCGCTGAAGCGGTCTATCCACTCCCCAAGCTGCGCGGAAAGCTCACCCGCCCTCTCTCGTATCGCCCGGAGCGCCGTGCTCATGGGAACCGCGCCGGCTGCGAGGGCCCGCGCGGAGGGCGCCTCCCTCAGCGACTTTTGGAGGGCATCGCGCACATCGGGACCGAACCGGATCATTATTCCTTCAAGTTCTGCGGGCAGCATCTCCACCCATGACAGGTAGCGGTCGATGAGCGCGCCCCATCCTGCTACCTGCCGCACGAGCGCTTCCGCCCAGTAGGAGGGCTCGCCGTCCGCATCGGCGCTTTGCCGGAGCTTATCCGCGACCATCCCAGCCGGCGCCGCCGCCAGGCGGATCCGGCGGATGATTTCGTCGAGCCGCTCCGGGGGATCGCTGAAGAGTCGTTCGAGCGCCCCCATGGCGTTAGTGAGAGATTCATCCCATTGAGACCGGGCAATCATGCCGTGTAGGATTAGGAAAGCGTCATAGAGTCCGCGGATCGCCTGCGGTCCGATCAGCGGCCTGTCAATCAGATCACCGATGCCGTGTTCCATGGTCCATAGGCACCCAAGCAGGTTCCCGCTGTCCACCGTTGAAACATAGCGCGGCTCGAATGGCTTCAGCGTTTCCAGGTCGTACCAGTTCAGGAGGTGCCCCTCGTATAGATCGAGCCTGCCGAGAGACTTGAACGTCTCTCCCAATCTCCGGATGACTTCGTCGCCTGTCAGATAACCGAAATCGTATGCCGCAACCGCGCTCAGCAGCCACAGGCCTATATTGGTCGGGCTTGTTCTCATGGCAAGTTTGTTATGGTGGGAGACCTGATAGTTATCCGGAGGGAGCCAGCTCGCTTCAGGGCCGACAAAGTCGTCGAACAAACGCCAGGATTGGCGGGCTGTGGTTCGCAGCATCTGCGCATCCTCCCGCGAGACAAGCTCCCCTTGCGGCTTCCGGCGCGGCTTGATGCACAGGCGCCACACGATCAGCGGGCTGACCAGCCATAGCGCAAGAAACGGCGCCGCGATGGGGAGCGCGGCGGCCCCACGCAGCCACAGGGCGATGCCGACGCCGGAGGAGAAAAGGCTGACGAGACTCATCCGCGCCAGAAAAGAGGGAGCAAGTCCGCGGGTTTTCCACTTGGCTATCTGCGCCGGCGTCCACTCGAGCAGCTTGCGTTTGCTGACCAGGCGGCGATACCAGACCCGCGCTATCGCATTCATGGCAAGGATTGCCTGGTGCGGCATGAGGGCCGTTTCGACAATTGACCGTGAGATGCCATGGCCCAGCTCGGCGAATGAGACCTTTCCCGATCCCGGCGCCGTCGTCGCCCAGGTCAGGAGCCGTGCGAGCGGCGAAGATATCGCCAGTAGTACGATCAGTATGCCGGCAACGCCCCCCAGGGCGGGCGAGAGCAGCCAGGATACGACAAGGAGCAGGGCCGATGCCGCCGGCGCCATGCTCCGCCTGAGGTTGTCGAATATCTTCCACCGGTTCAGGATTGAGAGGGGATTGGGCGCGCGGGTTCCCTGGGGCGTCGGCACGAGCGGCATGCACCAGTCGGCGATCTGCCAGTCGCCGCAGATCCAGCGATGCTGCCGGCTTATGTATGAAATATAATCCGGAGGGAACTCCTCGTAAAGCTCGATATCGCTCGCCAGTCCCACCCTCACGTGCGCGCCTTCAATAAGGTCGTGGCTGAGAAGCAACTGCTCGGGGAACCGGTCGGCGAGAACGCGGTGAAACATCCGCGGTTCGTAGATCCCCTTGCCGAGATAGGAGGCTTCTCCGGCCAGATCCTGGTACAAGTCGGATACGGCCCTGGTATATGGGTCGGCGCCGACGGGATCGGTGTACAGACGGCTGAAGGGGGTCGCCGCGGCGCTGGGCAGCGAGACGCTTACACGCGGCTGAATGACGCTGTAGGAGCCTATGACCATGCGATCATCGGGGCCGAGCCTCGCATGATTCAGCGGATGGGAAATTGTCTCGATCATTCGCCGGGCGCTCGCGCGCGGCAACTGGGTATCGCTGTCGAGGGTTATCACGTAGCGGATGTTTTCAAGTTGTTTCGGATCGCCGACGTGAACGATCTCCCGGCCGCCGCGGGGAATGGCGCCGTTCAACAACCGGTTCAGCTCCTCAAGCTTGCCCCGCTTGCGCTCCCATCCTATGAATCGCCCCTCCGATTCAACCCATTCGCGCTCGCGGTGAAACAGATAAAAGCGGCCATCCCCATGTCGCGCGTTGAGGTCGGCGATCCCCTCGACGGCCTGACGCAATAGAGCGGCGTCGGCGTCTTTGTGCTGCGTGTCCGCATCGGGCAAGTCGCTGGAGAGACTGAACAGTATGTTCGATTCCGGGTTCGCAAGATAACGTACCTCCAGCTTGTAGAGCTCCTCGCGGATGGTCCGGCTGTCCAGAAGGAGCATCGGTACAACGACCAGCGTGCGGAATTCATCGGGGATGCCTTCCTTCTCGAACGACATCTTCGGCAGGGTCCTCGGCGGCATCAGGCGGGTCACGAGATAATTGGCCAGTCGGACGGCGAGCTCGCTCGCCGGAAGAAGAGCGAGGATTGCCGCGGCCGCGGCCAT
>JARRNE010000316.1:0-4206 GCA_037385305.1 Chromatiaceae bacterium
GTCGGGCCGCCGGGTGCTTTGCGGTGCCTTATCAAGGCTTGAGCCCGGTGCGGGGAAACTTGCACGCCGGGTTCTTAGGGGAGGGGTGAGCCGTGAGGCTCGCCCCTTACCCGACTACGCGCCCTCGCTTCGCTCTCCCTGGCGCGCAGCGGATGAGGTACAGACCCACGTCGACCCGGGGCGGCATCAAGTAGCTGGCGACTCCGGGGATGCGTTGGACCTGTCCGGCGATCAACGCCTGGGCACGGCGCGTCAGCAGCTCCGCTCGTCGGCGTAGAGCCCAACTCCCAGAGCTGGAAGCGCGCAGGCCACGGGCCTCGGCCAGCTTGCTTACGGTGCGGATGCCGAGGCCGGTAAGGGCTCGCTTGGCCTCGTGGGAGACGCCGGCAACCGCCGAGACGTCCCGCTCTGCGGGAGCAAGCTCTTCGCGGATCGCCTGTCGGCAGTGCCGAAGGTACTCGCACCGCTCGCACTTGAAATAGATATGGAAGAAGGTGTCGTCCCAGGTGGGGGAGACAACGCTCCGGGCGATGGCGGGGATCTCGTTTCCAAAAAAGTCGGCGACCAGCCTCAGGTACGGCTCCAGCCGAAATTCCTCTGCCTTGACCTCCCCATCCTCGCCCTTGCTTCCAGACGGTAAGCACCAGATCTGCCCGGTTCGAGAGAGCGTCCCGGGGGTGCGAAGATCCGCAACGGCTGACTGGAGGAGGAGGCTGTAGAAGGCGACCTGAGCCTTGTGGAACGGCGTCGCGCTCTGTGTCGCCTTGATGTCAATGACTCGGAATTGCGGCTCGGACCCGCTGTGATCGATCTTGACCAGGTCGGCGTAAGAGCGCCGGAGGGTGACGTCTTCGGGCAGGTTCAGGCGCTCGCGCAGCGGAGCGCGTGGCTCAAGGACGAGCTGGAAGGCATGCTCCTCGCTTCGTCTGCCCTGCAGAAACGCGACGGAAATGGTCTGGGATAGGTAGTCCTCGCCGATTGCCGGCCTGAGGACCGTGGCCTTGGTTTCCAAACGGGCCACGACTTGGCGTTCAAACTGGTTCCCCAGTCGCGCCCAGGATGGCGTCACCAGGTCTCGCAAGATGGGGATCGCGTCGCGCTCCTTGCTCGACAGCGTCTCGTACCGTGTCTTCCGAGGACACCGGTATTGAAACCAGGACTTAACCGTCGACGCGCTGACCGAGAGGGGCATGCGCGGAGTCGTCTCCGTTGCGAGTCCTTTGATGGCGGCACGTTATAGCAGTGTGTCGGCGTTCGCTACGGATTTTCGCCGAGCGCTTCGTGGAGGGCGTCAGTGAATGCGTTCGACTCAACCACGGGGCGGGCCTCCCTGCGCCAGACGCCGGTGGATGGTCCGAGTGCTGATCCCGAGCTGCCTTGCCGCCCGCTGCACCTCGCCCCCGCAAGGCTGGATGGCGGCCTGGACGTACTCCTTCGCGACCTCCCTCGGCGCCGGTACTTAGTATGCCGCTCCGCCTTGTCGCTCCCGTAGCCTGTCCTCGAACATCTCCCCGACCCGCTGCGCCCGCTCGCCTTCGATCCCGAACGCCTCCGCCAGGAGGCTGCCTGGCAGCCTGTCGGACTTTCCGGCTGCCGGGCGGCGGGGCGTCCCCGTAGAAGAGGGGTATCGATCCTGGGGCCTGAACCGATGACCAAGTTTCGTCCGATCGACCGTGACATCGACTTCCTCCTGCCGCCCTCGGTGCAGTAATGGCTGCCCGAAGGGCACCTCGCGCCCTTTGTGGTCGAGGCGGTCGAAGGGCTCGATCTGCGGGAGCTTGAACAGGCCGATGCGGGGCGCGGCAGCGAGCCTTACCAGCCGGCGACGCTGCTTGCGCTGCTGATCTACGGGTACGCCACCGGCTGTTTCTCGAGCCGCAAGATCGAGCGGGCCACCTACGACTCGTTGGCGTTTCGCTTCATCGCATGCAACTGCCATCCCGACCACGACACCCTGGCCACCTTCCGGCGGCGCTTTGCCAGTGAGCTCGAAGCGGTGTTTGTCGAGGTGCTGCAGGTGGCGCGCGCGGACCAGCTGAGCCGCTTTGGCACAGCGAGCCTGGACGGGACCAAGATCCACGCCAACGCGAGTCGCAACAGTGCCCTCTCTTACGCGCACGCCGAGGCCATCGAGGCACAGCTCCAAGCCGAGGCCCAGGAGCTCTTGGCGCCTCGCCGAGCAAGCCGACGGCGCTGAGCTGCCCGACGGGATGAGCCTGCCCGCGGAGCTCACGCGGCGCGAGGAGCGCTTGGCGGCGATCGCCGCGGCGAAGGCCAAGATCGAAGCGCGAGCCAAGGAGCGTCACGCCCGCGAGCAGGCCGAGTACGAGGCGAAGCTTGCCGCCCGCGAGGCCAAGGCTGCCGCCACGGGAAAGGCGCCCCGCGGTAAGCCACCCGAGCCACCCAAGGCTGGCCCGCGCCCCGATGACCAGATCAACCTCACTGACGAGGAATCCCGCATCATGCCGGTGGCCGGCGGCGGCTTCGAGCAGTGCTGCAACACCCAGGCCGTGGTCGACACCGAGAGCCTGCTGGTGCTTGTCCCTGCGTGGTGCAAGCCCCCAACGACAAGCAGCAGGTCGCACCGATGCTCGGGAAGCTGCAGGCGCTGCCCGCCGACCTGAACCGAGCAGAGGAACTGCTTGCCGATATTGGATGCTTCAGCGAAGCCAATGTAGGCGCCTGTGAAGCGGCCGGGATCGCGCCGCTGATCGCGCTCAAGCGCGATGAGCATCATCTCCATTGGTCGGAACGCTTCACTGAGCCGCCACAGCCTGCGCCCGCGGCAACGCCGCTGGAGCGCATGAACAATCGGCTTAAAACCCGCGCCGGTCGGGCGGCCTATGCGCTACGCAAACAGAGCGTCGAGCCGGTGTTCGGGATCATCAAATCCGTGCTGGGGTTTCGCCAGTTCCTCGCCCGCGGGCTGGCCCATGTCCAGAACGAATGGACCCTGGTGTGTCTGGCGTGGAACCTAAAGCGCATGGCTGCACTGCGCCTGCAGTAAGGGAAAAGGCGGAGGAAAACCGCGCTGTTTGCTGAAAACGTATCGCTTCCGCAACGAACAGCCCTTCGATCGCCCCCAATCAGCCATTGCGGGAGCCAAGTCCGACAGGCTGCTAGGACCGATCGAAACCCCTCCAGAAACTCGCTCCCGCTCCCCGCCATGCCGCCCCTCCGGTATCGGTGGTTTCCCGGAGATTGTAGCCAGGACCTGGCCGCGGTTCTGCGAGCCGAGATCCGCACTGGCGAGCTGCTGGAAGAGATGGCGGAAAACGGGACCCGGGCGACGCAAAGCCGTGGAGGGGAGAACATCCCAACGGCGTCGCCTGACACAACGCCGTCGCCCACCCTCCGCGACCTCGGCGTCTCTCGGGATCGCCCCTGTGGAGGATGTGACCGGCAAATGCGACCATCAGGTGTGACCATTCCCCGGTCGGCGTGGCCAACCTATCGAAAGGATTGTGTAAGTCGCAGTTGCTGACAGGTGGGCATATCTTGTCACGCTCCCAACAGAGGGAAGTCCGGGGAGAACCTTGGTGACAAAGCGACAAACAGTGACATTCCCAACACGGAACGCGCCCCTAGGCCACATCGCAGTACGGCGCCGGAGACGGGGCACCCTGAACAGCGTCCCCGCTATTTGAGCGCTTTTTCGAGCACCCGCCTAGCATTCCCCCACCGTACTAGCGGCTCGGACGCCGAACGCCGGACCTGCTGGCACTTAACCTGCTAGTTCGACATTGGGAAAGACTTTCCGGTTGGTGCGATGACCGCTAAAGCGCGACCGTCCCGCACGGCAGATCATGGGCCCGCGGTGCGACTGCCCTGTGGCGCCTGCGAAGATGAGGAAGCAGTTCAGGCCCGGCATCTGGCCAAGCGAGGTCAAGCAGTGAAACCCTCAAACCTAAACACACTAAGAGACTGAGATTACATCGAGGTCCCCGGGGTGGGACCTATCAGGACGTACTATCGAGGTTCGTCCATCAGTCATGGGCCGCCACGAGGCCGTTATCGTGCTGATTCAAGAGTACCCTGAGCAGCCCCTCAATCGTTGTCGGCGCTATCGACTGGAGCCAGGCCAATGGCGTCTGGTCCAGGCCTAGCGCCGCTCACGGGAAAGCAATCGCCTTAGTCAAGTCCGCCCGCCGACGAGGCCTTCCCGACGGGCGGCGGCCGCCGGACCCGGCCGTGCACTCTCGCCCC
>JARRNE010000317.1:0-7159 GCA_037385305.1 Chromatiaceae bacterium
CTGCCCAAGGATGAGGCCATCGGCCGCATCAAGGAGGCCGTGAAGAAGACCTACGGAAAGAAGGGGCAGCGCCTGCTTGATCGGAACTATGCCGCCATCGACGCCGCCCTCGACGGACTGCACCGGGTCGAGGTCCCCGGCCAGGTCACGAGCACCTTCGAGCGCCCCCCGGTGGTGCCCGCCACGGCCCCGGAGGTCGTGCGCAATGTCACCGCAACCCTGATCGCCCAGAAGGGGAACCAGCTGCCGGTGAGCATGATGCCCGCGGACGGCACCTGGCCGACGGCCACCACCCGGTACGAGAAGCGCAACATCGCCCTGGAGCTGCCCAAATGGGAGCCGGACCTCTGCACCCACTGCGGCAAGTGCCCCCTCGTCTGCCCCCATGCGGCGATCCGCTCGAAGGTCTATCCCGCCGGGCTGGCGTCGGAGGCCCCCGAGACCTTCCGGCATGTGCAGATCAAGGGGAAGGACTTCCCGGCCGGCTACCACATCACCTACCAGGTGACACCGGACGACTGCACGGGCTGCGGACTCTGTGCCGAGGTCTGCCCCATCCGGGACCGCAAGGATCCCCAGCGCAAGGCGCTCAATATGACCCCCGACCTGCACTTCCACGAGCAGGAGCGGGCGAACTGGGACTTCTTCCTGAATCTCCCCGAGTACGACCGTACCCAGCTCGACAGCTCGAAGATCAAGCACGCGATGATCATGCAGCCCCTGTTCGAGTTCTCCGGGGCCTGTGTGGGCTGCGGCGAGACGCCCTACATCAAGCTCGCGACCCAGCTGTTCGGCGACCGCATGCTGATCGCGAACGCCACGGGCTGCTCGTCGATCTACGGCGGCAACCTCCCCACGACCCCCTACACGGTGAACCCGGAAGGGAGAGGTCCGAGCTGGAACAACTCCCTCTTCGAGGACAACGCGGAGTTCGGTCTGGGCATTCGGCTTGCTGTGGACAAGCAGGCGGCCTATGCGAGAGAGCTGGTCACGGTCCTCGCCGACAAGATCGGCGGCCACCTCGCCGATGGGCTCCTCACCGCCGATCAGAGCACGGAGGCCGGCATCTTCGAGCAGCGCGAGCGGGTCGCCGCCCTCAAGGAGAAGCTGAGGTCCATCGACGGCTTGCAGGCACGGTCCCTGGAGGGGGTCTGCGACCAGCTAGTGAAGCGTAGCGTCTGGATCGTGGGTGGCGACGGCTGGGCCTACGACATCGGCTACGGCGGCGTGGACCACGTGCTGGCCTCCGGCCGCAACGTCAACCTGTTGGTCCTGGATACGGAGGTGTACTCCAACACGGGCGGGCAGACATCCAAGGCCACCCCGCTGGGCGCGGTCGCCAAGTTCGCGGCCGGCGGAAAGCCCACCTTCAAGAAGGACCTGGCGATGATGGCGATGGCCTACGAGAACGCCTACGTGGCGCAGGTCGCCTTCGGGGCCAAGGACGTGCAGACCATCCGCGCCTTCCTGGAGGCGGAATCCTACGAGGGCACCTCCCTGATCATCGCCTACTCCCCCTGTATCGCGCACGGCGTGGACATGTCCAACAACCTGCGCCAGCAGGACATGGCGGTCAACTCCGGACATTGGGCACTGTTCCGCTACGATCCCCGCCGGACGCAGCAGGGCGAGAATCCGCTGCATATCGACAGCAAGCCGCCGTCCATCCCTTACCGGGATTTCGTCTCCACCGAGACCCGCTTCAGCGTGCTCAACCGCACCCACCCGGAGGCGGCGGAGCGCTACCTGCAGCTGGCCCAGAAGCGGGTAGAGACGCACTTCAGCCTCTATGAGCAGCTGGCCCACCTGGCGGTGCAGAAGGCGCCCGAGAAGGCTGAAAAGCCACCGGAGGTCACCGAGAAGGCCGCTTCCTAACCAGGAGCCTCGGACGAGTCCCGATAAACTCGGCGGATTGCCCGGCCCTCGGGCATCCGCCACGATGCTGACGATTTCGGAGAAACCCTATGGACCTCACCACCAAGTATCTGGGCATGGAGATCAAGAATCCCCTGGTGCCCTCCGCCTCGCCCCTGTCGCGGAGTATCGACATGGCCCGGGAGCTGGAGGACGCCGGTGCCTCGGCCATCATCATGTGGTCTCTGTTCGAGGAGGCCATTACTGCCGAGTCGGAGTCGATGGTGCGTTTCCTGCACCACCAGGAGATCGGCTTCGCCGAGGCCGATGACGGCTTCCTGCCCGCCTACGAGGACTTCGCGCGGCAGCGAGGTGGAGGAACGTTACCTCACCCTGCTCACCAGCCTGCGCCAGCACATCAAGATCCCCATCAACATGAAGCTGTCTCCCGCCTTCAGCTCTGTGTCCCACATGGTCTCGCGGCTGGAGGCCGCGGGCGCCAACGGCGTCGCCCTATTCAACCGCTTCTACCAGCCGGACATCGATATCGAGAGCATGCGCCTGCAGCCAAGCCTCCATCCGTCCACGTCCGCGGAGGCCCTCCTCGCCATGCGCTGGATCGCCCTGCTGTACGGCCGCACGGACATCTCGCTTGGCGCCACCGGCGGGGTCCATACCCCGGAAGATGTCATCAAGCTGCTGCTCGCGGGCGCCGACGTGGTCCACCTGTGCAGCGCCCTGCTGACCAGGGGAACGGGATATCTGAAGCAGATCCTGGATGGGGTGACCGACTGGATAGAGGAGCAGGGCTTCGAGTCGGTCAACGAGTTCCGCGGCCGGGTCAGCGCCCTGTCGATCCCGAACCCCGCCGAGTTCGAAAGGGCCAATTACGTGAATGTGCTGGACAGCTACAGCTTCTCGCCCGGCGTGAGGGTGTAATCATTCTGAAGATCGCGGCCCGATCATTCGGGCCGCGTCCAACGAGAGCATTCACTCGGAACCCTGTTGCCTGGCCATGGAGAGAAGCGACCGATTGCGCCTCCGCGGTACCCTGGCCTTCGAGCGCTCCACAGCCCCCTCGGCGGCCTGATGGTCAAGGCAGCGTTGCCCTTCGATACTGCCTCCGGGACAGCTTGATCGTGGTGAGCTGCTCTATGTGCGACAACGGGGACCCCGGTGCGCCCGACGAGGGATTGGCGAGCCGCAACACGCGGGCCGTCCCGGCGTCGCTCACGGAGGCAAGGTCACCCCCGTCCGGCGAAGCGGCCACCCAGCGTCGAGGATCAGGACGGAGCTGTCCGTCTGACGACTGATGGAGGCAAGCCTGCCGTCGGGAAGGAAGCGCAGGCTGCTGATGATGCCGTGGTGCTCCGTGGGGATGACCCGCAGGGTGCCCGCGGTCAGATCCCATCGGAAGAGATCGAACCACCCGCCCCCGAGGAGCCGGCTTCCGTCGGGGGAAAAGACGAGGGTGCGCGCATCGGTCGGGGGCGATGGGAGAGACGCCGGCGAGCCCGTTGCTGCCCAAAGCATCACCCGCGCGCCGTCTCCGCTGGAAGCAAGCTCCCTGCCGTCCGGCCGCATCGCCACCGCAAGCACTGCACCTCGGTGCGCCGGCCAAGTGCCGGCCAAACGGCCGTCCAAACGCCAAAGCCTCACCCGGCCGTCCCTGTGGCCAGTCAGCACAAGCCGGGCCGGCAGCGCAGCGGCGAAGGCGGTGACCGGCGACCCCGCCGGCCACTCCCTGAGCAAGGCCCCCGAAAGGGTCCAAACGGCAATGCGACCGTCGTAGCCGGCGCTGAGAATCCTCGATGCGTCCAGAAAAACGATCCCGTTGACCGTGTCCTGGTGGGCATGCCAGACATCGCGAAGGACGCCAGTCCGCACGTCCCAGATCCGAACGGAGCCGTCCAGGCTGCCGACGGCGATCAGTGAGTCGCCCGGACTGATGGCGACCACCCGGCCCGCACTGCCCCCGAGCTGGATCAGACGCTCCGGCGCCCTGCCCGCGAGCGAATGGCACCCGCTCAAGACGGCCAGCGCCAATATCATAGGAGCCGTGAGCGGGAGCGTATGAACCTCCTACGGGCGAAAGCCAGGGATCCGATGACGGGGTCCCTTTATTCGGTTGATCGGTGCCTCCATGGTGGAGAAGCGTCGCAGGCTTCCGCTGCGGTAGGATTCGCCGAACCATCCAATCCGGGACAGCAAAAGGGTCAGACTTATGGGGATACTGATTGCCGGACTCGCTCTCTTCCTGGGCATCCACTCGGTGTCGATCGTCAACCACCCGTGGCGAACCCGGGTGGCCGCGCGCATTGGCGAATGGCCGTGGAAGGGCATTCACTCCGTCGTCGCGCTCGTGGGATTGGTGCTCATCGTATGGGGCTTCGGCCTGGCACGGCAGCAGCCGCTGCACATCTACGAGCCGACTGCCTGGATGCGCCACATCAGCCTCCTCCTGATGGTACCTGTGTTCCCCATGCTGTTTGCCACCTACCTGCCGGGGCGGATCCAATCGGCTCTGAAGCACCCCATGCTCGCGGCGGTGAAGCTCTGGGCGGTCGCCCATCTGATCGCGAACGGGACCCTGCCCGACATCCTCCTGTTCGGCTCGCTCCTCGTTTGGGCCGTCGCAGACCGGATCTCCCTGAAGCACCGCGCCCAGGGGCCCATCCCGAGCGCCCCGCCCTCCAGCGCCAACGACGCCATCGCCGTCATCGGCGGACTGCTGCTCTACGCCGCCTTCATTTTTTGGGCTCACCAGTGGCTGATCGGGGTATCGCCGATCTAACGTCGGCGGTCTCGCGACGGCGGTCCGCATAACCCGTGTATAGGCCGTAGGAGCCCGCTTGCGGGCGACCGCCCGAGCATGCCCGGCGGGTCTTGGGTCGCCCGCAAGCGGACTCCTACGGTGCCTCGGGATGCCGGGGCACGCACAAGAGGTCATGCAGCCATTAGTACCACAGGGTACGCAGCGGGATTTCGAGATCGGGCAGAAGGAGGGGAGCTACCGACTGGGCCTTGTCGGGCAGCAGGATCTGCCGATAGCCGTCCGGGCCGGGGTCGCGGAAGATTTGGAGGCGCTGATTTTTTAGGTCCACCAGCCACGCCTCCGGAACGCCATGGACAGCGTAGAGAGCGAGCTTGGTGTCCCGATCGAAGCCCAGGGATCTGTCTGAGACCTCCACCACGAGGAGCGTGTCAGCCGGTGTGGGAATCGAGCCCTCATAGAAATCCTGACGCGGCTGCAGCAACATGAGGTCGGGCTGAAGCTCCGCATAGTCCGGCAACGCCAAGAGATCCTGGATCGCTATCAGGACCCTGCCAGCGGCAAGGCGGGAGAACAGCTGATTCAGGCGCTTCACCTTGCCCGCATGGCGCGCGTCAATCGGGGGCATTGCCCGCAGCTCTCCTTCGACCAGCTCTACCCGGTCATCTTTGCCGAAGACGCCTGCGTCGATCATCCGGTGGTAGGCGTCCACCGTCAGGCGGTAGACTCGCTGCTCCACCGGCGCAGTGTGTTCTGACCCTAGGATTGCCATTGCTCCGCCCTCGTACGCCAGGATTCGCCCGTTCCGCTGCGAGGAATGCACGCCGCCAGAAGTCACCGGGCCACCTGCGAAGGGTCCGCTGTGCGGACCTTTCACAGCGCTGCCTGCCACCTTGCAGCATGGTCCGCACAGCGGACCCCACCGGAAACGGTCTCAGAATTTCTGCACTGTTGCCCTAGACGTACCGCACGTCCAGGATCTCGAACTCCCGGATTCCGCCCGGCGTATCGACCGAGGCCAAATCTCCCTCCGTCTTTCCGATGAGGCTGCGCGCGATGGGCGAAGTCACCGAGATCATGCCGTTCTTGGTGTCCGCCTCATCCTCACCCACGATCTGAAAGGTGTGCTCCGCATCGTTGTCGAGCTCCACCACGTCCACCGTGGCGCCAAAGACAACCTTCCCATTGGCCGGGAGCCTGGTCACGTCGATGATTTGGGCGTGGGAGAGCTTTCCCTCGATCTCCTTTATGCGCCCTTCGATAAAACCCTGCTGCTCGCGGGCGGCGTGATATTCCGCATTCTCCTTCAGGTCGCCGTGGGAACGGGCCTCGGCGATCGCCTGGATGATCCGCGGCCGTTCCACTTTTTTCAGACGATCGAGCTCAGAACGCAATTTCTCGGCGCCCCTTGCGGTCAGAGGGACTTTGCTCATGGGTGACTTCCTCGTTCGCTTGTCGCTGTGGTGCCTCTCAGTGCGCGCCCCACGCTGCCGGCGTGCCTTCCCAGGTCGCGTGTGCCTAGGCCGTCCCTGAACCCTGCCGGGTCGGGGATCAGAACAGCTCCTGCAGGCGGTTGACGCTTATCGCATCCGATTGCTTAAGGGCCAGGCAGGTCGCCTCCGCGCCGGCGATGGTCGTCGTGTAGCTGACCTTGTGCTGAAGCGCGGCGCGGCGGATCTCGGCCGAGTCGGCGATGGCCTGGGCGCCTTCCGTGGTGTTGACTATGAAACTTACCTCTTTGTTCTTGATCATGTCCACGATGTGGGGCCTGCCCTCCTTGACCTTGTTGACCCCTTCGCAGGGAATACCGGCCCCCCGCACCGCTGCCGCAGTGCCATGGGTGCCGTAGAGCTGGAAGCCCAGATCGAGCAGATCCTGCGCGACCCGGATCAGCCGGGGCTTGTCGGCATCGCGCACGCTGAGCATGGCCTTTCCTTTGCGTGGCAGAAGCGAGCCCGCCGCCTCCTGGGACTTGGCGTAGGCCTGCCCGAAGCTGTCGCCGACGCCCATCACCTCTCCGGTCGACTTCATCTCGGGTGCGAGCACCGTGTCCACCCCGGGAAACTTGATGAAGGGGAAGACGGCCTCCTTGACGAAGTAACGCTTCGGCTCGCACTCCTTCCCGAAACCCTGCGCATCGAGGGATCTTCCCACCATGCAACGGGCCGCCACCTTGGCCAGAGGCACGCCGGTGGCCTTGGACACGAAGGGTACAGTCCGCGAGGCCCGGGGGTTGACCTCCAGGATGTACACATGGTCGTCCTTGATGGCGAACTGGGCGTTCATCAGGCCGACGACGTTGAGCGCCCGCGCCATCTTGACCATCTGCTCCCGCATGCGGTCCTGGAGGGCCACGGAGAGGGTATAGGGAGGCAACGAGCAGGCGGAATCGCCGGAGTGAACGCCGGCCTGCTCGATGTGCTCCATGATGCCGCCGATAACCACCATGGTGCCGTCGGACACGGCGTCCACGTCCACCTCGCTGGCGTCGTCGAGGAAGCGGTCCAGGAGCACGGGGGACTCGTTGGAGAC
>JARRNE010000318.1:0-4191 GCA_037385305.1 Chromatiaceae bacterium
GAAGCGATGTTGATGCTGCGCGCCTTCTACAAGGCAGGGCGCTGGAACTTGCTGAAAGAGATGGCTCTTTGTCCTGAGGCAGCGTGCCATGCTTGACCGACAATCAGGGAATGCGCCCGATAGCTCTTGTTGTTTTTTCGTACCTTGACAATTCGCGGGAACGGTCGCCAAAGGTGACGGCGCGGCGACACAGTTTTCTTCAGCTGGTCTTACGGAAGACAGGCAGCGTCCTGCGGTCGGTTCACAGGCACGAGACCACGCGCTGCTAAAGGCGATGTATCCCATCGAGCACTGACTCAGTGGGTGAAAGGACGCTCAGTGGGTCCCTCGCGGTTTGCTTTCTCTGCGTCAGTCACTGAGCCGCGTTCGAATTGGGTACCGGCATCTCCTGTCATAGGGGCGTCGGCTTGAGGTTAGCAAGGCGAGAGTCCGCTTTGCGTCCGAAGCAGTCGCTCAGCATGAAACGCCCAGTGGCGGGTTTGGGTCGGTTCCTGCCTCTCGCCCTCCTGCCGTCCCCGACGCGCCCGAGCCGGCGCAAATGGCCAACACCGGACGTGAAGCATGTCCTGCGCAACTCTTCCCCGTCACCTGAACTCATCAGATTCGATACGTTGGATATCGATCATGGACTGGTCCAGGAACGACTTGATCTGATCGTCCCAGCCGCTCTTGAACTTAGTAGAGAGGAAAGCGTCGACGATCTCGTTGGCTTTGAATGGCGCTGTGACCATGCCGCCGAGCGTCAACACATTTGCGTTGTTGATCGAACGCGCCCTGGCCGCCGTCGCTGCGTCCTCGCACACGGCGGCATACACGCCTGGATGCTTGTTGGCGACGATCGCCATGCCCATGCCTGTGCCGCACACGAGCACGCCCCACTCGCAGGCGCCAGAGCCAACCTTCTCGGCGAGCTCGTGCGCGACGTCATAGTAAGCACGCTCCCGGTCGCTGCTGCCGCCTATGTCTATGCACCGGTGACCAGCTGCCTCAAGATGCTCCTTTACACTCTCTTTCAACTCCACACCGAAGGGGTCTGCGCCAAGCCCGATGATCATGACAAGCCTCGCTAGTTGGGTTGAGCGGAGATGCTAAACCCCAGCCTTCTGCATCTACCAGATCACATGCTGCCTGCTGGGGAAAGGCCGGAAAGGGTCGTCTGCTGCCTCTGGTGGCCGTCCTACCTCCCGAATCCCACAAATGCCTGCAACCCACCAGCGTGGGGCGGGGTTCGAGACTGCCGAGGACGCGATACTGCCGCGCCTGGGCTATGCCGCCACACACACGCCGCCCATGCCCTGCGGGCTGCTCAAGTTGGCTGAGGCCCATTGGTAATCAGGCAAAACCACGTCGTGTGCCGTAAGTCTTGGTTCGTTTCCACGCGCTGTTGTGGCGGCAGACCGTTTGCTTGCCGCCACGGTGCGTTTTCTCCTGACTAGGCGGCATGAGTCTCCTGGTTGACAGGGTCATCGCGGACCACCACGGTGTCCTCGATTGGAACGATTTCGTCGGCACTCATGCCCACCCGACGCGCATGCTCGCGGATGGCGGCTGCGTCCTTTCCTTGGTAGATACAGACAGTGCCGAGACGGCCATCGCTCTCGCGAACGACGTAGGAGCGAATCCACCGCACCTGGTCGGGCATTTCTTCGTTGCCCACCCGGGCGGACACGCCGGCCGTGGTGCTCAGTTCGGACGTGTCCTGCCAGTTGCTTTTGCGACGAATGAAGAAGGTTTGCATGATAAGACTCCTCTCGGTGAAGTGAACGGATTGGCACCGGCGGTGCCCTTTGCCCGGCCGCCAAAGGGTCTTCGGCGGGCGGACGGTGCCAGGATGCGACAGCGAGCAGCTCAAGTCCTTTCCGCGTTCGGACCAAGTCCTTATCATTCCCACAGCCATCTTCCGCGCAGGCTAGCCCAGGCTCGTGGTGACACCCTGTATCCACCGTTTCGCGGCATTCGAGCTCGACGCGAGTCGACGAACCTTGCGCCTTCAAGGGCGGGAGATTCCGCTCCAGCCCCGCGTGTTCGACTTGCTCTGCTATCTCATCGAGCACCGTGATCGGGTGGTGAGCAAGGAGGAATTGCTCGATACCTTTTGGCCTGGCGTTGTGGTTACCGAGAGTTCACTGCAAAGGGCGATCAGCCTCGCCCGTGGTGCGCTGCAGCAGGGTGGGTTGGAAGGTGCGATCCGCAACCACGCGCGGCGGGGATACCGCTTTCAGACCGAGGGCGCGGAGGCGTCAGGCGAGCCCGTGGGAACGAACGATGCGGAGTTGGTCCAGGCCCAGCACGAATATGCCGCGACTCACTGGCAGGAGGCCATGCGGGCGTTCGCAGAGGCTGACCGGACCACTCCCCTGGACGCCGACGCACTGGAACGCTGGGGCATCGCCGCGCAGTGCGCAGGTGACCTGGCCCGTGCGGTGGGGCCCCTGGAGCGGGCCGCCGTCGCCTATTCCGCTCGGGGGGCAACGGAATCAGCCGCCCGGGTCCTGATCAGCCTCGCGCGCATCCAGATCGAATCCCTTGATCTAGCCGTGGCGCAAGGCTGCCTGCGCCGGGCCGACCGGTTACTGAGCGGCCTGCCGAGGGGGGAGCAGCACGGCTATCTGGCCTGGATGATGGCGCGCCTCCATCTCGGCAAGGGGGAGCTGTCCGAAGCGATCCGGCTTGCCCAGGAGGCGAGGAACATAGGCCATGAACTGGGTAACGCGGATATCGAGTCCATGGGCATGCTCATCTGGGGCATCGGCCTGCAGGCCACTGGCGATGCGAAGACTGGTTTGGCATTGCAGGACGAGGCGGCGGCAGCAGTGCTGTCCGGCAACGTGTCGCCCCTGGTGGGAGGCATCGTCTATTGCGGCATGATTGCCAGTTGTTGCAATGGTGACGATTGGCTGCGGGCGGGGCAGTGGCAGGAAAGCTTCACGCGCTGGTGCCAACGCAGCAACATCGACACGTTTGCCGGCGCCTGCCTCATCCACCAGGCGGAAATCTTCGCCATGAACGGCAAACTGGAGGATGCAAGAGACGCCATCCTCCGCGCAGACCCTCTCATCCGCCTTGGTGCGCCCTGGGCGCTGGGTGATGCCCACCGCCTCATGGGCGACGTGCATCTGGCGCGCGGTGAGTTGGACGAGGCGGAGCACTGTTATCAGCTAGCCTACCAGCATGGGTGGGAACCCTACCCAGGCTACGCGGAGCTACTGCACCTGCGCGGGCGAGGCGACGAAGCCATAAGGGGCCTCAAGCGGGCCGCGTCCCTGACCCACTGGGTGCCGGGTGAACGCAAAGCCCGCTACCTCGCACACGCCGTCCAGATCGCGTCAATGCTGGGGCAGCCGGACGAGGCCCGGGAACTGCTCCAAACCCTCGACAGGGAGCCCCGTATGTGGGACCTCGGGGCGCTCGCCGGGCAGGTTGACCGCGCCCGCGCCGAACTGGCTTGGTCGGAGGGCAAGATGGATGAGGCATTGCGCCTACTGCAGCGCGCTCTGGACTTGCTCCAACGCGGAGGCGCGGTCATGGAGGCCGCGCGCGTTCACCTGCGGTTGGCGGAACTGCTGGCGCTGCAAGGAGACCAGGGGGGCGTCCACTTGGAACTGACTGCCGCCGAAGCCATGTTCCGGGCAGCGGGTGCCGAGGGGTATTTGGTCCAATGTCGCAGCCTGCGGGACACCCTGCTTACTCACGACTGACGGTTGATCTGCCCCACGCCAGCGTGCCCAAGGTTGGGAAGGATCGCCACTCAACGGCGGGTTTGGCCGGTACGAAGAAGTCTACTTTGTTCGTGTCGTCCGTCCCTATACACAGTCACGTGGGCCGCCTGTCTGGCGTCTGTGACGCGTGGTGCGGGACTCACCTGACCCGCCTTCGCGACGCAGCCGAACAAGATCAGCGCGCCTAGCAGGGGAAGCAGGGATCTCCTGATCGTCATGTCTTCTCTCACATGTTCCAAATCCGGCAGGTGTAGTTTCCCAACCCAAGCGAATCCGTCTACGTACCGAATTGGCGTCCCAACGCACCGCCGGCGCCAGCCCCCAGTGCGGCACCACCAACACCGCCTGCTTTGGCGCCGGCCGCACCGCCTGCAGCCCCACCAACTACTGTTCAATGGCGTCGGCTGTGACGCTGAAGACAGAGTAGGCGAACGCCCTATGCGGGAAGCATTCCGCGCCATTGCCAAACGGC
>JARRNE010000319.1:0-5214 GCA_037385305.1 Chromatiaceae bacterium
CATGAGCTGGCGTAGTGGCAGACGAGGTCACCAGGGTGACCTGGCAGTTTGGGGATGCGTATCAGCGCAGGAGAGGCAAAAGCCGGTGCGAGAGCTCTACGTTGTCGAGATCGTCCGGGTCGAGGCCTTGAGGCAGGTCGATGCGAAGCACCGGCGTGCGGTTGTACTGGCTGAGGGTGTCGGCGATCTGGCGGCTTGCGGAGCGACCGGCGTGGTCGCCATCGAGCATCAGGACGATGCGTGGGGTTTGGCGCAGGAGTTGTACCTGGGTGGGAGAGAGATGAATCCCGAGCAAGGCCACGGCAGGTATGCCGATCTGGTCCAGGCGCATGACGCCCCAGGGACACTCCACCAGCACCAGCCCCTGCTGCAAGCGGGAAGTGATGCGGTGAAAGCCGTAGAGAATCTCGCGTTTCGGCAGGCCCGCGGGAAACTTCCACTTCCCATAGCGCCTCGCCTGTGCGGGATCAAGGCGGCGGCCGGCATAACCGAGGGGCCGGCCTTGGGGATCATGCAGCCGGATGGCGACACACCCCGCAAGGAATCCCGGGCCCTGGTAGGCCCCGGCCTGAAAGAGTCGGGCCGTTTGGGCAGCGATGCCCTTGTGCGCGAGCAGGGGCGCGTGGGGCTCGAGCTTCAGTGCTCTGGTATAGGGTTGATAGGCCCTGTCAGGACGCGTGGCCTTGGTCCTTAGGGGCGTTGGCTCAACCTGGGCCAAAGAGGCCAGATAGTGGGCGACGTCAGGATAGGGACAGTGGTCCATGCGCCGCACCAGCTCGACCACGTCGCCGCCACCGCGGCACCGGGTAAAGCAGTACCAAAGATCCTTTGCTAGATCGACGACGAAGGCCTGTGGGTGATCGCCGTGGTGCACGGGACAAGGGCCGATCAGGCGCTGGCCGCGCCGTGTGAGGGAAGCGATCACTCCCCTGGCGGTCAGCACCTGCTCGATGGAGACCAGGCGCTTGAGGTGGGAGAAGGCTAGATGGGCAGGTTGCATTGGCCCGGCGCTTGTGAGTCGATCAGGGGCTGATTAGAGGGATCGGCCTGCTGGTGCCCGGGCGGTGTGGCGCGCACGGCCATCCACCCGCTGTCGGTCTGCACGACGGCGCCCTGTTGTTTGAGCATCTGCAGGGCCTCACCGAGGCGCTGATTGTTGACCCTCAGCGTCTCCCTCAGGGCCTTGCGCGAGATCGGCTTGGCGGCACCTTGCACAACCAGCAAGGCCCGCTCGGACAGCGCCGATTCGGAGCGTAACACGCTGGCCGGATAGTTTTGTCATGCCGTAAGAGCACGATTCGCGGCGTAATTTCAGCATGCCGTTCGTCTGTCGCGCCGACGGTTTTGATGCGGGGGTTGATGCTGAGCAGCATCGCCGCGAGGAGCTGGCGATCCGGCCCCTGATCCAGACGCAGGGACGGGGCGGTGATGACATACAGATCCAGCCCACGGAGATCGAGCTGGCGATGCGCACACAGACCCGCAAGGCGCGCGCGAACCGCCGGTAGGGAATCTTCGGCCAGAAACACCAGGGCCGGACCTTGTCCCCGTACGGGAAAGCGCCCCAGACAGGGTGTGGCCGAGGCCACACTCAGCGCCATATCCAGCCCCAGCCAGGACTTGCCGCATTTGGGTGCACCGCCGATGATCCCCACGGCGTTCTGGCCCCAGAGATCCTGGATGAGCCAGGTCTGTTCCGGTCGCTGGACCTCGAGCTCTGCGGCTCGTTGCACAGGCAGGCTTTGGAGGTTCACGGCCATAGCAGTCGCCTTGCCTCGGTGACATGCTGCGCGTCGGCGACATCACAGCCGGCGTCATGCGCCAGCTCCAAGGCCTGCAGCGCCAAGTGATCGGTGGCGCGCAGATTGCCGCGGCCGATCTCGTAGAGCGCCGCCATGGCGCCGCCATCGAAGGGGACACTCGTGCTGCCGGCGATGCGGCAGCGATGCACGATGTAGTCACCGCTCTCCTGGCGCGAGAGCGGCCGCAGGGTGGCGCAATGGGCCAGGCGGTGGGTCACATCTTTGAGGCGTTCGTCGCTCAGCAGACGGCTCAGGGGCGGCTGCCCGGCGAGCACAAAGCTCAGCACCAAGCGAGAATCCATCTCGAAATTGGTGAGGATGCGCAGCAGGCTCAAGACCTCGGGGCGCATGCCATGGCCATCGTCGAGGAACAAGACCGGGCGCACGGCCTCGACATCCAGGTCATTGGCGAAACGCTCCTGGAGGCGGCGGACCAAGGTGGGATAGGTCCCTGCCGGGGCCACCCCGACCGCGGTGGCGATCTCGCGGCACAGGTCGCGCTTGGACAGATCCGTGACCTTCACGTAGCGAACCCGGTAGCGGGACTCGGGAAGGGCATCCATCAGGGCCCGCAGCAGCGTGGTCTTGCCGGTGCCGGCCGGGGCGATCAAGGCGCCCGACATGCGTTTGTCCAGGGCCCGCAGGAGATACTCGCGGGGCCGCTCGTAGAGCTCGTGGGCAAACCGGTCGGCGACCCGGATCTCGCGGGTAAAGGGAAGCGAGTGGAAGCCGAAGCGGCTGGGCATATCGCTCGGGTTCATGAATCCTTCTCCTCGCTCTTGGATTTGGGGTTCGCAGAGAAACCGCCCTCGGCATCGACCACGGGGCGATACTCCTCATCGAAGGCGATCTGGGCGGCGCTGGGCGGCGGCGCGGGGGTGGGTGGCTCCTCTTGTCCCCGGGCACGCCGATCACGAGCGTTGGCGTGGACATCGACGGCGGCCAACTGGAGCAGACGCCCTTCGTGGAGCAGCGACACGGTGCCCGCGAGCAGATGGCGGTAGAGTTCGACCTCCTGGCCTCTGCGCCCAAGTGGCGTCTCATAAGCGAGCCCATCGACCTGGACGATATGATCCAGGGATACCCGGCGGTGCTCGCGCAGCACGAAGGCTTGACGCAGCTGCTCGGTGTGCGCGTGAAAACGCAGGGCCCGCGGATCCTGGTGGAAACGCTCCCACGGGGTGGCGCCGTCCAGGGCCTCGTGGGGCGTGTGGTTGTAGCGCTCGTGCAGATAATGGCGCAGGCGCAGCTCCAGGGCTTGGGTCTGCGGATCGATCTCGGGATTGCCCGACAGCAGGCGCAGCACCTGTTCCAAGACGGTTCGGTTGAAGCGTTCGATCTTGCCATGGCCCTCGGGATACCCGGCGCTGCCGTGGATCAGCGCAACGGCGAGCTTGCACGCGACCGCCAGCGTGTCCAGGGCGATAAAGCCGGAACCGTTGTCGACGAACAGGCGGGTCATCAGCCCGTAGCGCAGGATGCACAGGTAGAGGCCACGCAGAAACAGCGCGGCGTTCTCGGAGGTCCCCACCACCACCTCCAGCGCGAAGCGGGTGGCGTCGTCGAGGAAGAACAGGGCGACGCGCTTGCGGCGTGCGACCCCGGCGCGGAAGTGCTTGCCGTCGCACAACACCATGTCGAGGCGATGGGGGTAAGCGAAGCGCCGGCAGTCGCGGACCTTGGGGGATCGGACGCGATGGGTGGGCACTCCCAGGTGCCCCAGGGCGCGCCACACGGTGGTGCGCTCGAGCTTCTGCTGTGCGGTGATGCGTCCGGTTGCCTCGGCGCGCCGAATCAGCTCCGGAACCGAGGCGCGGGGATCGGCTTGCTTTTGCTCGCGGAAGAAAGCGAGCAAGTCCTGCGACAGCACCAGCGAGCGCCCTTGGCGCGGTACCGGCATCAAGGCGTCCGGGCCGCCCTGCTCGAAGGCCGAGAGCCAGCGGTAGAGGGTGCGCGTGCTAACCGTACGCGCCTTCCCCGCGAGGTCGATATGGCGCTGGGCGGCCACCTCCGCGATCGCCTCCGGGCGCGCCAGTCCCCGATGCTCGTGGTTGAGGACCTGTGAGAGGAGGCTGTAGCGAAATAGGGACTCTGGGTCGGGCCGTATGAATGGTTTCGATGCGTCGTTTTCCATCGGGTCATCTCCCGTTGTAGGAGATGACAACCTAGGGCGTCTGCTACGGCCAAGAAAGAAATAAACTGTGGATGATCTTAGCCCTCAGGGGTGGATCCCCGCGGCCTGCATTCCCCCGGCGGGGAACACCCGCGGCAGCAGCCGATGCAAGGCGGGACGCCAAACATGCAGCGGGGGCCACAAACCCACGCCCGCCCCACAGATGGCGAGCGACTCGAATACGCAGGTGAGGGTCGAGGGGATTGCCTCCAGTACCCTGCGTACACCACGACCGAGGTCCACCAGATGAGGCCGCTGCCCGAGGATCCCCGCCGCCTCGTGCAGGATCTGACCGGGAAGGGAGTACAGCTCGGCGAAGATCGCCCGCCCGGAGGGCTCCTGATCCATCCCCAGCAGCCGGATCGCGCGGTAGAGGTGGCATTGCTGCGTGAGATCGCTCGGGGTGGCAAACTCGGCATCGAGGACCTTCTCCCGCGGCCAAAAAACACCCGCGGCCGCCTGCAAAGCCGCATCGAAGTAGGTGTTGCAGAACCACTCGGCGTTGCCCTCACCCTCCTCTTCGCCCTTCGCGACGAACCCCTTGCGGACCCATGGCTTGCGACCCCAAGGCGTATAACCGGGCGGGTAGAGGGTGAATCCGAGCGCGTGGGTAGCGCAACGCATCACACAGAGCGCAAACTGCGGCCCGGTCTTACGCGCCCGAAAGTGGTCGGTAAACAACCGGCAGGCTTGTCCGTCCTCTACCCCCAGAGGACAGGCGTCCGGAAGCTGCGGGAGCAGCTTATCGCCGGCTTTCTCGTACGGCGTCACGACAAAACATCGCCGTGCAACCGTCTGCGGCTCCTGGCACACTATTTCACGTTCTCCTTGCGCACCGGTACCTCGTCGGCAAACTCGGTCGGTGCGCGGGGTTCAGGCGCCCACAATTGTGTGGGCGCCATCCTATCCCCCTCTCAGGCGAGATCCGCCCATGCTGCCGCATCGGCGCAGCACGGCGAATAACTCTCCAACGGGGGGCTAAGTAATCCTGTTCTAGCGGGGATTACATCCGACGACTTGGGTGGCATTCTGGTTGTCCCAAGGCCACTCCTACAGCGACTAATTCTCGCCTGCAGCCCAAGGTTTTTACAATCCGTCCAAGTGCTGATGGGTTGTTTCCCTATGTTACGGAACAGGTACCGGGAACGTCTGTATCCATGCCACTGGGATAGCAACGTAACAGGATGCGGCGCTGCTTATGAAGCCCGCTATTGGGGACGCGACTTGAAGATCGTCGTC
>JARRNE010000320.1:0-4176 GCA_037385305.1 Chromatiaceae bacterium
GTTCTTACTTGCCCGGACGACGTCGTATAAACTGGACGATATCCGTTCGAGAAAAGCGGATATCGCCGTTTCTTCGGAAAGTGCCTGGTGACCACCTTCGCCTATCTGCGGGTATCGACCGACCAGCAGGAGCTGGACAACCAGCGCCACGGCATCCTCGAATATGCCAACAGCCATCGGCTCAGCCCCTTGCAGTTCGTGGAAGACGCGGTGTCCGGCCGCATCGGCTGGCGTGATCGGGCCGTCGGTACCCTGTTGCTTGAGACCGCATCCGGTGGCGATGTCGTGTTGTTCGCCGAGGTCAGCCGGATGGGCCGCTCGACGCTCCAGGTGCTGGAGATGCTCGAGACCTGCATGAAGCGTGGCCTGACCGTGCACATCGCCAAGCAGGGCATGGTCCTCGACGGCTCGATGCAAAGCCGCATCACCGCCACGGTGCTGGGGCTGGCCGCCGAGATCGAGCGGGAGCTCATCTCACAGCGCACCAGCGAGGCGCTGGCCCGACGCAAGGCCGCGGGCAAGCCGCTCGGCCGGCCCAAGGGGCGAACGGCAACCAGCCTGAAGCTCGACCCCAAGGCGGCGGAGATTCGCGGCTACCTGGCCAAGGGCATCAGCAAGCGGTCGATTGCCAAGCTGGTCGAGTGCTCCCCCTCGACGCTCTATGACTGGCTGGCCCGGCGCAATATCCGCATGCCCCGGCATGCGGCCTGAGCTGCGGCGCCATGAAGCGTGTGCCGCCCGAGGCGATCAGCGACCTGCACCGGCGGCTCTCCCCGCTGGCCCCGCGCAGCGGCGAGCGGCGCCTCCTGGTTGCGGAAGCGGCCCGGCTCTACGGGGTGTCGACCGACACCCTGTATCGGGCCCTGCGCGAGCGGGCCGTCCCCAAGTCCCTGCGGCGTTGCGATCACGGTGTGTCGCGCGTGATGGGGGCCAAGGAGATGGAACGCTTCTGCGAGGTTGTCGCCGCGATCAAGGTGCGCACCAGCAACAAGAAGGGGCGGCACCTCTCGACCGCCGAGGCCATCCGACTGCTGGAGGACTACGGCGTGCAGACCCCTGATGGGCCAGTGCGGGCACCGAAAGACCTGCTCACCAAGACCACGGTGAACCGCTACCTGAAGCGCTGGGGCTACGACCACGAGACCCTGGGCCGCCCGCCGCCGGCGGTGCGCTTTCAGGCGAGCCACAGCAACGAGTGCTGGCAGCTCGACCTGAGCCCCTCGGACCTCAAGCAGGTCGAGAAGCCCGAATGGTTCGAGGAGGGGCGCGGTCACCCGTTGCTGATGCTCTACAGCGTCGTCGATGACCGCAGCGGTGTGGCCTACCAGGAGTACCACGGCGTCTATGGCGAGGATGTCGAGGCGGCGTTGCGATTTCTGTTCAACGCCATGGCGCCCAAGACCGACGAGGCCATCCCGTTCCAGGGTATCCCGGCCATGCTCTACCTGGACAACGGTCCGATCGCCAAGAGCCGGGTGTTCCGGCGGGTCATGGACTACCTGGGCATCGAGGTGCGCACCCACCTGCCGCCGACAAAGGACGGTCGCAAGGCAACGGCACGGGCCAAGGGCAAGGTCGAGCGCCCGTTTCGCACCGTCAAGGAGATGCACGAGACCCTGTTCCATTTCCACAAGCCGCAAACCGAGCGCGAGGCCAATGACTGGCTGCTGCGCTTCCTGATCCGCTACAACGGCATGCAGCACCGCTCCGAGCCACATTCACGCCTGGAGGACTGGCTCGCCAACCTGCCGGCGGAGGGGCTTCGCGCCATGTGCGACTGGGAGCGCTTCTGCACCTTCGCCCGCGAGCCGGAGCGGCGCCTGGTCGGCGTAGATGCCCGCATCCACATCGGCACCACCGAATACGAGGTCGATCCCGACCTGGCCGGGGAGACGGTGATCCTGTGGTGGGGTCTGTTTGACCCCGAGCTCTACGTCGAGCATGGCGAGCGCCGCTACGGTCCTTACACCCCGATCGGGGGTCCGATTCCGCTGCACCGCTACCGCCGTTTCAAGAAGACCCGCACCGAAAAGCGTGCCGAACGGGTCGAGGCCCTGGCCGCGCGCCTGGAGCTGCCGCGTGCGGCGCTCGACGGTGGCGCCGTGACCCTGGCGCAGGGCGCCGAGCGGCCGGCACCGGAAGCACGGCCTTTCCAGGATCCTGATCCGTTCCAGGAGCTGCGCTACCCGAATCCCATCGCCGCCAAGAAGGCTGTTGCCCGGACGCTGGGCATCCCGCTGGCACGACTTGCGGCCGAGCGAATTGCCGCGCTCGACGCGCTGTTGGCCGAGACCCTGGACAAGGCAGCCATTGCGGACTTCGTGCGCACCCACCTCAAGAGACAGCGAGGGGATTAAGGCCATGCTTGGCGAGGTCATGGCGCACTACGGGATCACGCGCCCGTTCTGTGACGCTGGCTACTACGAGACCGAGCACCACCGGCGGATCTCGCAGGAGCTGGCCGCCGCCATCCGCCGCGGCGGGTTGATCGCCTTCTGCGGGATCGTCGGCTGCGGCAAGACCACCCTCCTTGCGCGCATCCGCGAGGCCCTGCAGCAGGAGGGCGAGATCCTGGTCTCCCGCTCCCTGGCCGTGGACAAGGCCCACGTCAATCTCAAGACCCTGATCATGGCCCTGTTCTACGATCTCACCCTCGAGGAGGCGGTGAAGGTCCCCGCCCAGGCAGAGCGGCGCGAGCGTCAGCTGCTGTCGCTGATCGAGCAGCGCGGACGCCCCGTTGTCCTGTTCATTGACGACGCCCATGACGTCAACAGCCAGACCTTGGTGCAGCTCAAGCGCCTGATCGAGCTGGTCCGTGGAGCCGGCGAGACCCTGTCCGTGGTCCTGGCCGGGCATCCCAAGCTCAAGAACGACATGGGCAACCCCAGGCTGGAGGAGATCGGGGCGCGCTCTACCGTCTTCGAGCTCGACGGCATCCGTGGCGAGCAGGAGACCTACATCCGCTGGCTCCTGGGGCAATGCGCAACGGAGGAGGCTGAGTCCCTGATCAACGACGAGGCCATCGCGCTCCTGGCCGAGCGCCTGGCAACACCCCTGCAGATCGAGCGCTACTTGACCTTGGCCTTCGAGCAGGCCCACGAGATCGCTGAGAAGCCGGTCTCGGCGGCGCTTGTCGACAGCGTCCTGGCCCCGGGCCTGGACGATCTGGAGCCCCGCCTTGCGCGGCATGGATACAACGCCAGCATCCTGGCTCAAGAGCTCGATATCCGCCAGGCCGAGATCCGCGCTTTCCTGCGCGGGACCCTACCGCCAGGGCGCACCGAGGAGATCCACAAGCAGCTCCTGGCGAAAGGGATCCCAGCATGACATCCCGACAGCCGTAGTCTCCAGACGCTGCCAAATCAGCGGGTTGCGGAAGTTGCAGCTAATGTGGGCCAGCGCCCTTGTTTGCGGGCTGGTTGCAAATAATGTGGTCCCAGTTGCAGATATTGTGGGCCCGCGACACCGGATAGTTGCAGTTAATGTGGTCCCGAAAAGGGGCTTGTTTGCGGGCCGGGCGGATTATGATTGCGGGCCGCTACACTTAGCGGGACTTTCCGCACGTTTTGCACGCCCTAGCCGGGTACTGCTCTACCCGGACGAGGGGAGGTGCATTCTCCGCAGTGCAGCCGCCGAAGGCGCCCAATCGTTGTTCAGCAGGTTATGTACCGCGAAGACCATGTACACCATCCCTAGGCTCCACAGTCCCATCAGCGTGAGCACTAACTGGTCAGACATGCGCATGCCTCACTTCGGTGACTCCTGCCGCTGCAGGTAGTCGGAATCAGGCGCCCCGGCGTATACAGCAGGCCGTGCACCGAACGTGTCCGCACATTCTACATGCTGCGCCTGCAGCATGCCTCCTCGTGAGCATGATCGTTGAGCCAGGTCATGGTGCAGCTCCGGCCGCAAACGAGCGCCCCAACCCCCTGTTCGGACTGGGACCTACGTACCAGTTCGGAGGAGTATTGATTGGATGACTGTTTGATTCATACTAAGTAACAATCCCCCGGCAAAGCCGGGGGCATTGGAATTCGTGAGCCGCTCAAAGCGGCTAAACGGGGTCGCTAACGCGGCCCCGCGGTTCTTGGGCCACCTAAAGGTGGCCGATCAGCGCCACAGGTCCAACTCGTCCAGGCGCTTGTCTTCCTCCTCCTGGCGGCGAATATAGTCACG
>JARRNE010000321.1:0-4174 GCA_037385305.1 Chromatiaceae bacterium
GCCGCGCCGCGCCCAGGCCACGGACGCCGGCACCAGGGTCCCGACGGCAGAGGCGACCAGCGTCAGCGCCATCCCGCCCGGCGCTGGCCCCGGGGCAAGAGCCAGCAGGGCAGCCAGCGCAGCCACTTTTGCCCGCCTGAGGAGGTCGCCAATCAGCATGTCGAGATAGACTCGGACCCCCGCGAAAAATTCAAGTGCTGCCAGAGAGCCGGGGGCACCGCCTTGGCGACCCTAGCCCATGCCGGTGCGCTCCCACAAGGCCTCATCGTGGTGGCCGACAGCAACGGACTGCCACCCTGGGCGCGCGGCCACAGGCAGGGCCGCGGCGTCCTCAATCTGCCGCGCAAGGGCATCGACATGTCCCCTGAAGCGGTCGCTCTCGGCGGCAGGGTCCGTGACCCGCCCGGGCGGGGGCTGCCCGTGGCCGACGTCGTGCTCGAGCAGGTGCAGCTGCCCAACGGCGAATCCCGGGGCAATGGGATCACCTTGAAATCGCCCCGTGCTCATGGGCCAAAGCTGAGCGGCTGTCCCCGTCTCATAGCTGTCGCAGATAGAGGATGATCTGCCAGATCGCGTCGGGCTTCAGCGTATCCTTGAAGGCCGGCATCGCGCTGTGCAGCGGTGCCCCGCCTTCTGCGATCGTCCAGTAAAGATAGCCGTCAGTGGCCATCGGCATCTGGCTGGTCGCGGCGATGTTGGCAGGCGGCGGGTTCAGCGCCTGTCCCGCCGGGCCGTTTCCCAGGCCCGACGGACCATGGCAGCTCGCGCAGCTCGCCTCGTAGAGTTTCTTTCCCGCGCTGACATTGGCCGCCGTGTCGGGCAGGGGGTCCACCTGGTCGGCGTACTTCGGAGGAATCCCATACTGCATGAAATACTGATGGCGGAGCGTGGCCATCCCCATCATGCCCGGCCCTCCCATCATCCCCCGTCCCCCCATCATCCCCATCTGGGCGTGGGCGACGCCGAGCAGGGCCAGGGCCCCGAGCGACGTTCCCGCCATGACGATTCTCTTCACGCTCATCATCCCGTTGGCCTTCTTCATCTCGTGGGCCACACTCTCCCGCCCCGCGCTGACGTCGCGGTGCATGGCGGCCATCGCGTAGCAGTAAATCGAGCCGGAAATGAGCAGCGCCAGGGCGTACGCGGGCACCGCCCAAGAGAGGGGCCACACCCAGAAGACCGGCAAGGCGATGAGCGGCAGCAGCAGAATCAGGTGACACATGGTCCGCCTCCCGCGCGTGAGCCCACGCAACGTAAGGTATTGGGCCTGCAGCCAGACAGCTTGCACCTCACAGCGCCTGGGATCGCGATCCTATTGGCGACCGGACCGCACCGTCCGCAATCCTGTGATGGGCGAAGAGATTTAGAGTGGCAGCATGCGCGCGCAGAGGGAGCGTGCTTTTCGCGGTGAAAGGACCCGGGCTCACCACCAAGTCCGAGATCGCAGGTATGGCTCCAGCCCGCCGCCTCACTCATGGTGGCCGCCCGACCCGTTTCCTTCCAATGCCGCATGGACCGAGTGCGCATGGTGGTGTTCGTGACCTTCGGCGGCGGCCCGTTCCAGCAGTCGACGGTAGTCGGCCGCGGACAGCCCAGGCAGCCGCTCGATGAAGGCCACCAGCGCCCACAGCTCGCCATCGGAGTGTGTCGCGCCCCAGGCCGGCATCCCGGTCATGCGAATCCCATGCTTGATCACCCAGAAGAGCTCTCCGGGGCTTCGCCTACCGGCGACCTGAGCCAGGTCAGGTGGAGGTGGGCTCATATCGCCTGCGGCGACGAAGGGCTCGCGGCCCGGGCCCCCGTGACAGTGCGCGCACATGGCGTCGTAGTCGGCAGCCCCGTCCGTGACCAGCTGGTCCCCTGACAGGTCGGGCACGGCGATCTGCGCGGCATGCCGCGCGACGGAGTGTTGCCGCGTCGTCTGCAGCAGCCACCGAAGCGGGCCCGGCTCGGCCTGGCTCGCGGCCACGTTGGGAAGACCGGAGTAGGCAAGGCCGACCGCACCCCCTCCGAAGAGGAGGACGACTACTGCAGTCACCAAAATCAGTCTCATGTTTCACCTCCCCGTCTGGCAGTGGATCTCGCGGCTCCCTGTGGCTTCACTTCAGCGTCCGCCTCTGCTCCTCGTATTTGTCCCTGCCGATCTCGCCGCGTGCGTAGCGCTCGTCGAGTTCCCGTAGGTCGCCCGGGACAGGGCCATGACATCGGCGACGTTGCGCGGATCGGACTTCACCAGCACGATGTCGGCCGATTCGATGGCCACATCGGTGCCGGCCCCTATGGCGATGCCGAGGTCCGCCTCCACCAGCGCCGGGGCATCGTTGACCCCATCCCCAACCATGGCAACTATGAGGCCCCGCCCTTTGACCTCGCGGATCTTCTCGGCCTTCTGGTGGGGCAGCACCTCAGCGAAGTAGTCGTCCAGGCCGAGCTCGGCGGCAACGCTCTTGGCCACTGCGGTGGAGTCACCGGTCAGCATCATGCATTGGATGCCCATGCCTCTAAGGCGGGCGATCGCCTCCCGCGACTCGGCGCGGACGATGTCCGCCAGGGCGATGGCGCCGATCGGCTGGTCGGCCTCGAGGACGAAGACCACTGTCTTGCCGTCCGCCATGAGCGCCTGTGGCGCCTCGCTGGAGGTGGCGATCTCCCGCTCGCGCAGGTAGCCGGGACTCACCACCGCGATCTGCCGGCCCTCGACCTTCGCCTGCGCCCCTTGGCCGGGGAGGTTCTGGAACTCGGTGGCCCCACCCGGCTCGATGTCACGCTCGGCCGCCGAGGCGACAATGCCGGCGGCGATCGGATGGGAGGACTGGCTCTCGAGCCCCGCGGCCAGGCGCAGGACGTCGTCATTGCTGCGGCCGTCGAAGGCCACGATGTCGCTCACCCCGAAGCGGCCCTCGGTGAGGGTGCCGGTCTTGTCGAAGACGATGGCCTGCAGGCGCCGGGCGCGCTCGAAGGCGGCGCGATCGCGGATCAGCAGCCAGTGGTAAACGCCGCGCCTACTCGCGCCTGTTCCTGGCGCGGCTGTTGCTGACGGTGGAGCACTGCAAAGCGGCCGCCACGGACTGGGCGATGCAACTCTGTCGCTCCATGACGACGCTACAATTTTCCCGAACCCTGTGTCCGGCCGGTAGGGCGGGCTGACCAGGACGGTCGGGCGAAACTCACCCCATGGCAGCGACCGGAACTGGGCAATAGGCGTCGTCCGCGTGCTTGTGAGGGCGGAGTGGCGAAACGAGCCAGGTGCAGGCCGACGACGAACCGCAAACAACAAAGCGATGGCGGCCGGCGTTGGCGTTCGAGCTGCAAAGAGGCTGCTATGCTGTACATATATACAGCTATCGCCTTGACGTTTGTCGCTACCCGAACACCGACATGGCCGTCGCGTCACAGGGATGTCGACCCGTTCCTTACGCTCGTCGCCGTCCTGAGAACACAACGCTCTACCACGTCGTCCAGCAGCATCTGGAGACCTACCTCACCCTGGCACGGGAAGACGACGGGGAGGGACAACGGGTGCCAGAGTACGTGGAGCGGGAGTTCCGCCGCTACCTGGAGTGCGGCATCCTCGCCTACGGCTTCGCCCGTGCCAGATGTGCCGAGTGCGGCCACGACTTCCTGGTAGCCTTCTCCTGCAAGGGGCGCGCGCTGTGTCCATCCTGCAACGCCCGGCGCATGGCGGAGACGGCCGCGCACCTGGTCGATCATGTCTTCCCGCCGCTGCCCGTTCGTCAGTGGGTGCTGTCAGTGCCGAAGCGCTTGCGTTGGTACCTGCAGCGGGAGCCGAAAGCCGTCAGCGCCGTCCTGCACATCCTCCTGCGTGTCATCGAGGCCCATCTCCGGCAGAGCAGCCCGGGGGCTTCGGCGCGGGCGCGCCTCGGAGCAGTGAGCTTCGTGCACCGTTTCGGCTCCTCGCTCAACCGCCACACCCACTATCACTGCTGCATCCTCGACGGGGTGTTCGAGCCGCGCGACGACGGGTCGATCCGATTCCTCCCGGCCGCCGCGTCCACATCGCAGGAGATCACCGCCATCGCCGAGCAGGTGCGCCACCGGGTGCTGCGCTGGTTCGCCCGCAGCGGCCTGCTCGATGCCGATGATGCCCGCGATATGCTCGGCTGGGACAACGGCGGCTTCTCGCTTGATGCGTCTGTCTGCATTGCCGGCGAGG
>JARRNE010000322.1:0-5867 GCA_037385305.1 Chromatiaceae bacterium
GTATGCTTCCTGCGCCGCCTGGGCATCGCCCCGGGCGGCGTCCGCGGCCGCGCGTGTCTGGTCGACCTCCTCAGGGGAGGCGAGCTTCTTCTGGCCGAGCCGCTGCTGACGCTGGTAAGTCAGCTCGGCCGAGCGGGCCCTGGCCGCCGCGGCCTCCGCCTGGGCCTTGGCTTGGCGGATCTCCTGGGGGCGGCTGCCCGCCTCCAGCCGATCCACCACCGCCTGCTGGGCATCCAGGCTCGCCTGGGCGGCCGCCACGGCCGCCCGCAGCTTGGCGGCCTCCAGCCGCGCCACCACCTCTCCGGGCTTCACCCGGTCACCCTCCTCCACCAGGATCTCTTTCACCCGCTCGCTGGTGACGAAGGCCAGGTCGACCTCCCGGATGTCGACGTTCCCGTAAAGGGTCAGCTCGGACCGGGATCCTGACGCCCTATGGGCGCTCCACCACCAGTAGCCTCCACCGGCGGCGGCGAGGAGGACAGGGATGAGGATCAGCGGCTTCTTGTTCATTCTCCGGCCCCAGGGCAGACAAACCCGATCATTCTATCTGCCGGCTGAGAAGGCCGCATTGCGGATCTCAAATCCCGGGAGTCGCATGCGCACCCGGCCGCTGGTCCTTCCCCTCCCGCTGAGCTTCAGAGCCGCCTCAAGTGAAGGATGATTTGCCACATCTGCTCGGGCTTCAACGCGCCTTGGAAGGCTGGCATCGCAGTCTCCAATGGTGTCCCACCCTCTGCGATCGCCCAATAGAGATAGCTGTCGGCGGCTATAGGCATCTGGCGTGCGAACGCGATGTTCGCAGGTGGCGGATTCAGGCCCTGCCCAGCGGCGTCCCCATGCCCCGAGGCGATTAGCGCTATCCCTCAGCTGTGCGCAAGGGGTCGGGCACGGGGCGTCGAGACTCGCCGTAAATGCGTTCCATGCAGGCTCCACGGCGCCCTCCGTGGCGCCGAGGGTGCCGCCGACCCGTACCCGACCCCAGTCTTGGTTTGCAGCTGAGCCACGACGCTAATCGCCTGCCCGGATGGCCCGTGGCAGCTCGCGCAGTCCGCTTCGTATAGCTGGTTGCCATGAGCCTCCAATCGCTAACGGTGGCCAATTAGGCGCACGCACCGTTGTGCGCGGACGCAGACCCACGGGATCGCTTCATCTCCTCACATTGCACGGTCGTGACCAACATGGAGATCCGCTTTTTGGAAACGGCATCCAGATCGAGGAAACGGCCACCCGCGATGGTCCCGGACGGCTCAGATTCCTCGCGCACATGGCGGATCTCGATCGCGCAGGCGGCAACCGGGTTTCCATTCAGTAGCAAGAGGCAGTCGTCGAACACGACTCCGGGCTCGAGACCCGACGCCGGCGGTTCCGCAAGGAAGATACCGATGCCACCGTCGGAGATGTCCCGCAGCCTGACCTTGCGGGCCTCACTCTTTGGCGCGTCCTTGCGGTGCAGGTAGACCTCCGCGAGCCCAAAGCCGGGTCCGCGGTACTCTCGGCGCCGGCGCATCCGGTAAATCCGACTTGGAAATTCGAGCTCGCACCAGCCGTCGCTCTGCTCACCCACCCGAACGCGGGCCGATTCGAAGGAAAAGTCCGCATCCTCTTCCGCCGCGAGCAGCTGCAACGCGCCCCCTGAGCCGGCGACGCTCAGGCTGCCCTCAGGAATGACCTGGCCGATGGTAAAGGCGCGTCGCCCATCATCCACATTCAAGAGATGGCCAATAAATGAGTGGCCCGTCGCCGCATCAGTAATAAAGACAGGACATCCATTGGAATGGATCCGGGAAAGGATTTCGACGATAGCATCGCATTCCGTCACCTCGTCGTCGAACAGACGGGTACGGCGCCGGTGATTGGTTGGTGCGTCGGACATGGTCCATATTCCCTCGTTCCGGATACGAGATTCCGGCAGTATAAATGTCACCCGTCCGGGCAAATGGGGAAGCTATCTCAAATCCTTACGATGAAAGTCGCGCGTAGCGCGCTCCCTGTCACCCTCGCCCACTGGGAGAGGGCCGGGGTGAGCGAAGCGGTCATGACGGCAGCGACTTACATTCTGTGGGGTGGCGCTGACGCCATGGCCGTTAGCGCGACGCGCAATGGTACCGGCGGTCCGAGGTAGCCAAGGGCGGCGATCAACAGGGGTGCCGCTGCCTCGATCCCCGTGATGTCGGGGACAGGCACGCCGTCCGGCCGGCCGACCCAGACGTCGCCCTGGGTGCTGGTGAATCCGGCGCCAGCCCATCCGTCCGGAACCTGCCGGGCCAGGGCGGCAAGATCGACCCCGTGCCTCGGCCGCACGCACGGGCTGCGCCATCCGCGATGCGGCCGGAGACTGCGCCGCTGAAGGGGCACAGATCACGGTAGCTGCTCGCGAGGAAGCACCAACGAGCGTTGGTCCAGCAGGTCGGTTGTCCCGCGACGACTCTAGCGGCGCACTCCAGAGAAACGGCGGAGGTACGCTCCTAGGGCCGCAGGTCGATCTCCCTCGGTCCCCAGGATCTTGAACCCCAGCTCGAAAACATCACGCGCCACCCTTCGAGTATGAAGGTGACGACAAGACAAAGCGACGGGGACACGGCCGTCGTCCGCCGGGAGCAAGAACGCCACTTGAACCTCAACCGGCGTGAAGGGTGCGCCCGGTGCAGTCTGCAGCTGACGGACAACTTGCTGAAGATTGGCATCTCCCAGCAACGACAGCCCCCCCAGAGAGAGGTTGCATAAACGCCCCTGGGTGCGTTCCCCTCGGTCATTGATGACTTCTGCATCAAGGTCTGTCAGCACGCGCGCTGAGAAACGACGTTCGCTGCTCATTCTGTGGGCCAGCCTGTATCACGTTTGCCATCGGGTTTGCGGATCTGCCGCAGCCCGATCGGCGGGGACGCCTCAACCGATAGCTCAAAAGCTCGGCTCCGGCCTAGGTCCAAGCCTAGGGATTCGTGCGTCCGGGCACAAGCGCAGCATCGGCCGGACAGCCGCTTTTCCCGTCCGTCCGACCCTCGCATTTGCACGCCACAAGACTTACACGCACGGCGCGAAGAGAAGAAATCCCCCTGAATGCACTCTGTATGTCGTCCGTTGTCCCACGATCGGTTGCCGAAGCGGTGACCGCCAGTCCGGCATCGCAAGCGTGAGGGGCGACACATTGCCACGGCGAGGCAATTGACAAATGGCAATTAGCATATCCTGATGTTCTGCTATATCTAGCGCTGGTTAGTCCCTTCTGTAACCTCGCAGGTCCCATTGTCGGAGGTGGACGCCCGTTTGGCGATCGCAGCCTCAGGGACCAGGCAGCGCCGGTGGCATCGGGGCAGCTCCGACGACATACAACCGATGGTCCATATAGACCCTGAAACGGATGGCGGTGGCAGGCCTGTGACCCAGCTCCCGGCAGTCGCCACATCTTCCTCGATGCCCGATCCTGCCAGGCTCTCCCGCGCGCTGGACTCGCGTCTAGGTTCACTCGGGCAGGACCTCCGCCCGGATGCAGCCCTTACAGACCGCAGACAGGCAGAGCGCAGACTCCGAGCACTTGCAGTCCTCATCGAATCCGAGACGGTCACAATCTCTGACCGCGATTCGGAACGGGTACTTCGGCGACTCGCACAGCTCTACGGCAACGGATGTACCGCCCATAGAGGCGACATCTACACCGGCACGGCTGCCGGCTATGCCGCAGTGGTCGCCGCCCTCCGTCAGAAGGGTCCCGGTCTGGACTTCAGCGAGGCGATTGGGCAGCTGCTGGAGCTCATGATCCGGCTCTTCCGGCAAGAGGATATCGGGTGGGCGGCCGTTTACCGACACCTGCGCTCGATCCCAGATGGGGTTAGGGCGAAGCAGCAGCTCAAGCGGGTCTGCGCCGCGGACATTCGCGAGTGGTTCGAGGCCGGGGTCCAGAACCTGTTCGGTCTCCGGGCGGAGCTACGCGAGAGGATCCGAGAGCTGGCAGAAGCCGCCGACGCGCTCGCCCAGGAGATTCAGGCGGGAGAAGACTCCATCCGGCCCGCAAACGCCAAGGGAGCGAGGAATAGGAAAGTGGTTGTGCTCGCCGACTGGTTCAAGGAGCGTCGGCTAACGGAGCTACGCCATGAACGGCAGGCCATCACGGACGAGACGACGGATAAGGTGGATACGGTGGCCCTGATCAACATGGACATCCGGGAGTTCGAGCACTGTAACATGGAGCTTGACTATATCACCGACTACTAATATTCTAGTCAACGGGCCGTGTCCTCTTTGCCCTCACGGCTCCATCAGAGACAACACAGGAGAAATCAGATGAGAAAGCTTGCTACCGCCGCGGCCATCGCCGCGCTGTTGGGTGTGTCCGCCTCCGCGAGTGCCTGGTGGGGCGGTCCCGGTTGGGGCAGTGGCGCCAACGACTGGTGGAACGACATGTTCGGTGACGGCTACGGCAACTTCAACCTGAACATGTCCGGCGGCGGCCGTGGCTGGGGCCGCGGCTACAACCGCTACCGCGACTACTACGGGTACGGCCCCTACGGCTGGGGCGGCCCTTACGGTTGGGGCGGATACCCCGGTGGCTGGGGCGGCTATCCCGGCTACGGCTACGGTGTCCCCTACGCGGCGCCCTATGCGGCTCCCGCCGCCCCTGCCGCTCCGGCCCAGACCCAGTCCAAGTAACCCTCCTACGCCATTGCGCCGCGCCGCACAAGGATGTGCAGTGCCCCCGAAGCGAGGATTGCGGGTTGACCAAATTGCTCTCATGTCTGGCAGACCCGCCCGGTCAAGTTTAGGCGTCCATAGAGGGTAGTGAGCAGTATCGCGGTAGCAAGCTCCTTCCTCCGGCGCGCCGACCCACCCGCCCACCGATCCTGGCTGGACCCCGTAACGATAAACGCTCGACACGGCCACGCGCTTGCACCCACCCGGGCTGGCGGCTGTCAGGGCGTGTCGCGAAAGAACCGAGGGAACCTGGCGAGCAAGCGCCGCAGCCATCGGCTCTCCGGTAGCAGTACCGCAAAGATCAACAGAAGAATCAACGGCTGATACCAAAGGCTTGTCAGCCAAGTCGGGGTTGCCCCGATCTCCAGCCAGTGTCCCGCCAACCGTTGTAGGTTGAAGAAGCTGAAATAGGTAAGGAACGCAAGGAACATTCGGCCTGGTGCCCTTTGCCGCGGGGAGGTGCTGGTCAGGGGGACGGCCGCCAATGTCAGCGTAAAGATCGCCAGTGGGCACCCGATCCGATATTCGAGCTCCGACTGGTCTTCGAGGTCATGCGAATGGATTAGGGCGATCGTCTGGAAGGTGGCTCGCTTTAGGGTGCGGAAGTTCTGCATGTCCCTCGGCTCGATGCGCAGGCTGTACCGCTCAAAATCACCCACCGCATAGTCCGCGCGGCCAGCGACCCCATCGTAGCGATGTCCGTCCTGCAGCGTGACGAACTGGTCGCCGGAGCTGGCATCGTAGCGAAGCCTACCGCCCTCGCTGACCACGATCTTGATCCGGCTCCCTCGCCGATCCTCGATGAAGACATTGCGAAGCCGCCTGTTCTCCTCGATATCCTCGATGAACAGCGTAAGCTGTCCCTGCCCCTGTTGATAGAAACGCCCTTGGCGGACCCCGGCGAGCTGGTATACGTCCTCCTTCTGCTGGGCCTCGATACGTTGGATATCCTCGACCACCCCTGGGCGCACCACCAGCGACAGCCAGCCCGTGAGCAGTGCCACCGGGAGGGCGAAGTAGAAGAGTCCCCGGTAGATGCGGCTGGGCCCCACCCCGCAGGCATGCAGTGCGATAAGCTCGCTGTCTCGGGCCATGCGGCCAAGCGCCACGAGCACAGAGACGAAGAAGGCTGGCGGGAGCAGGCTCGAGGCGTCGCGAACGATTTCCAACCCCAGGTAGCG
>JARRNE010000323.1:0-5206 GCA_037385305.1 Chromatiaceae bacterium
GACTTGTCCAAGTTACTTGGAAGCGAACTGTTCCTTACCCCCGCCTGATCCGGCCCCCTGCGCGATGCTGGTGCGACGAGTCAGTACCCCGGCGCACTTACCCACAGCCACCAAATGCCCATCCCCACAGAAGATCCGCATTGGAGTCCAGGCCGTTGTCCGAAGCCTGGTAGGCGGAGCGACATACCCGCTGAAACGATGGACCCGCCCGTAGCAGGCAGCTGATCTCCTTCCTCGTTTCCGCGGGGCACCGTTATGTTGTTCCGCGTAGTGCAGAAGCAACCGATAGACGCGTGAAACTTCGCAATCAGATCCTTGTCTTCCTGCTCGTTTTCGGCCTGACGCCGCTGATTCTATCGGTGTTAATCAACTTGCCACTGGTGTTGGACCGGACTGCGCTCTTCTACCAGAAGGCCTACCTGCAGAACCTCCGGGCGGATTTTCGCGACCTGGATCAGCACCTGGCGAGCCGCCAGGAGATGATCCGTCTGCTCGCCAAGCTGCCTGAGCCCGGTCTGATACTGGGCGAGCGCGGAACCAATGACCAGATCGACCTGGCCCGCGCACGGTACACAGGCTGGATCAACCAAATCCTGAGTGACCAGCGGGACGTGATACAGATCCTCTTCGTCGGCGAAGATGGCCGTGAGCGCTTCTGGCTGAAGCGCACCCGCAAGACCCGGCAGTGGCATCCCAGCACAGACCCGCCCGCGCGCCCCAACGAGCATTTCCTACAGGCCGGTTTGGGCCTGGAGCCAGGCGCGGTGATGGTCAGCCGGATTCGGATCGATCCTGTCGGCGGCGCGAAGGACCCCCGCCAGCTCATGACGATGAATCTCGTCAGCAAGCTCGGCGGTACCACGCCGGCGAGGCCCATGGGGGCGGTGGTCGTTACCATTGACGTCGGGGGCTTGGCGGAGTTCTATCGTGACACCCTCTGGGTCAACCACAACGGCAGCTACCTGAGGCCCGGACGGCCGATCAGTGACAAGCCGGAGGCCTTCAAAGACTTTCCGGGCCTAGAAAAGATCTTTGCAGAAGGCAAGCTTGCACTATGGCACGGCCCCCATGGGGAGGAGCTCCTTTGGGTGCCCATGTTTCTCACGGAGGCGGGCGTCCCCCTCTGGGTGGGCCGCCCCGTCGACCCTTCGCCGATCGCGGACTTCCGCAACGCCGTCATGCTTCGCGTGTTCAGCATCATCCTCGCGTTGATCTTCGCGGTCTTGATAATGGCCCACCGAATCGCCGCCCGCGCTGAACGCTACGGCCAAGAGCTCACCAAGGGGCTGGGCCGCGTGCTGCGGGACGGCCAACCCATGCGCTTCGCCTGGCATGGTCCCTTGGAGGTGCAGGAGCTGGGTGATCAGCTCACGGCCCTCGCAGAGACCCATGCCGAGCACCTGCAGGCGGCGCGGGAGCACACCGCTGAGCTGGAGCGATCCAACCGCTACAAATCGGAATTTCTGGCCAACGTCAGCCATGAGCTGCGCACGCCCCTGAACTCCATCTTGCTGCTGTCCAAGATGCTGGCGGACCGTCATTCTGGCCTGTCCATCGCGCAACAGGGCCAGGCCCAGGTCATTCATGAGGCAGGGCGCGACCTGCACACCATGATCGACAACATCCTCGATATCTCGCGAATCGAGGCGGGCCGGGTGGCAGTGAACCTGGAATGGATCGATCTTCGGCCCCTGGTGGAGCAGCTCCTGGAGCTGGTCTCTCCCCAGTTCGTGGAAAAGGGGCTTTATCTGCGGCTGGAGGCTGATTCGGATGCACCCGCTCGCATTTACAGCGATCGGGAGAAGGTCCGTCAGATCCTAAAGAACTTCCTCTCCAACTCCGCCAAGTTCACGGAATGCGGCGGTGTCACAATCGCATTGGCCCCGGGGGAGGACCCCCAATGCCCGGTCGCCCTCACCGTGTCGGACACGGGCATTGGTATCCCGGCGGACAAGCGGGAGATTATCTTCGAGGCCTTTCAGCAGGCCGATGGCTCCACACGTCGGCGCTACGGGGGAACCGGCCTTGGGCTCTCTATCAGCCGGGAGCTCGCGCATCTGCTCGGAGGTCGAATCGTCGTCGAGAGCTCAGAGGGAAAAGGCTCTCGTTTCACCCTGACCCTACCGGTCGCCCTGGATGCCAGCCATCTGGAAACCGCCCTGGTGGTCCACGAGCCTGAGCGCGGGTCCGCCCCCGAAACGGAATTCGAAGCCAAGCCCGCCCGGACGGATCGATTCCCCGGCCATTGGGTGCTGCTGGTGGAGCGCGACGTTCAGGGCCTCGTGGCCGAGACATCCTTGCTGGAGTCCCTGGGACTGCGGGTTCAGACCGCCGTCGACGGTGATGAGGCGGTGGAGACCTTGGGGGAGGACGGACCATGCTCCTTCGTCCTGGTCGGTGCCTTGTCGGACCAAGAGAATACCTGTGATACGATCAAGGCCATTCGCAGCGCAGACCCTTCGGGCGCGCCCCCCATCATCGTCCTGGACCAGGCCGCCGAGCCAGCCCGCGAAGCCGCCTATCAGGAGGCGGGGGCGCACGGCTCACTGACCAAACCGATCAACCCCGATCAGCTCGAGGAAAGGTTGATTTACTTGCTGGCGCTACCGCAACAGCAGAGGCAGGGGCACATGGCATGAATCGCTATTCTGGCTTCAAGCTCCTCATCGTCGACGACCACGCCCATAACCTCTTCACCCTGCGGGCGTTGATCGAGAAGCACATGGACGTCACCATCCTGGAGGCGACCTCCGGGCAGCAGGCCATCGACGTCACGATGCGCGAGCCGGATATCGATCTCATCATCCTCGATGTCCAGATGCCGGAGATGGACGGCTTTCAGACCGCCTCGCTTCTCAAGCTCCGCAAGCGCACCCGGGACATGCCCATCATTTTTCTTACCGCAGCGTTCAAGTCTGAAGAGTTTCAGCAGCGGGGCTTTGCCGTGGGGGCGGTGGACTATCTCCTCAAGCCCATCGAGGACAACCTGTTAATCAACAAGATCAGCACCTACTTCAGACTGATCGAAAAGGAACGCGCCCTCAACCGCGTCCTGGAGCAGAAGGTCACTGAGCGTACGGCGGAGCTGGCGCACGCAAATCAATACCTTGAAAATATAATCACGCACATGGGGGAGGCGCTACTGGTGTTGACGCCCCGGGGCATGATCAAGATGGTTAACCCTGCCGCCTGCCAAATGCTTGGTTATACAAGAGAGGATCTCCTCGGCATGGCGATCGGCGACGTGTTCGAGGAGGAGGCAGACGAGGCTGCGGGGGCCTTCATGGGGACCTGGCTGGAGGCGCTGATCCGCACCGGCGCCCTGAGCAAGATCGAGGCGCGCTTCATCGCCAGTGACGGCCGGCGCGTGCCGATCCTCTTCTCCCGCACCGCGGTAAAGGACAAGCAGGGTCGGATTACCGACATCATCTGCATCGCGAAGGACATGACCGGCTATGTGCGCATCGATGACGGCGAATCCTCACAAGTGCGGAGCCGCACCCTGAAGAAGCACGTTGGGAGCCGTAAATGAGCGACTTGACGACCGAGCCCACCCCCGACGACGAAGACACCGCGCTCACCGCGAACGCGCTCAAGGCCATGGCACACCCGCTGCGCTGGAAGATCCTCTGCTCCCTCGGGGAACGTGAGCTGTCCGTGGGGGAGATCGTAGAGCGCACCGGCACCTCCCAAAGCAACATCTCCCAGCATTTGGAGCAGCTTCGGAACAAGAACATCGTGGTTGCCCGTAAGGAGGCCAACCGCATCTACTACCGCATCCGCAATCATCAGCTGCTGGATCTCATCGGCATCATGCGGGATGTCCTGTGCCCGGCCAACCTCGACGACCGCTATCCGCGGTGACACGAGCACCGTAGCAGTCGACCCCGGCTCGAGCCCAGCCACCGCTCCGCGGCGCAACCCGAATCGCTCCGCTCGGGGCTCGGGCAGCGGTCGGCGCCGCCGCGGGACTGCTGCCGCCATCCACCAACCTTCCGTCTGCGGTCATAGCCGACATTCCCCGTCGGCCGTGACCGGCTACGATCGGGTTGTCGCCGTCGCTCTGGGCCGAAGATAATAGCCCGATCCAAGATTCAGGAGCGGACATGCTGGATTACGACGACTGGTTTACGGAGATCGCCGAGAAAGACGGCAGTGCCTTTTCCCTGATCGACGGCTGCACCATGCTCAGCGAGCGGGAGAACTTCCTCTACCATGAGATGATGTCCCACCCGGCCCTGTTCACCCACGATGCGCCCCGGCGAGTGTGCATCATCGGCGGGGGAGACTGCGGTACCCTGCGGGAGGTGCTCAGGCACCCGGAGGTCGAATCCGTCACCCAAATCGACATCGACGAGCAAGTCACCCGGCTCGCCGAGGAGTATTTCGGGGAGCTCACCGAGGCCAACAGCGATCCACGTGCGACCCTCCTGTTCGACGACGGCATCCTGTGGGTGCAGCAGGCACCGCCGGACAGCATCGACCTGATCATCGTGGACAGCACCGACCCGGTTGGTCCTGCGGAAGGCCTGTTCACCGGTGACTTCTACTCGGACTGCCTGCGCGCCCTCGGTCCAGGCGGACTCCTCGTCCAGCAGAGCGAATCGCCCCTCTATCACCTGGATCTCATCCATTCCATGTACACGGCCATGCGGGGGGCCGGCTTTGCCGACCTGAAGACCCTCTTCTTCCCGCAGGCGATCTACCCCTCAGGCTGGTGGAGTGCCACCATGGCCTGCAAGGACCGCAAGATCGAGGGCTTCCGCGCTCAGGCTGCCGACGAGCGGGGCTTCGAGACGCGCTACTACAACAGCGACATCCATCGGGCGGCCCTCGCACAGCCCGAGTTCTTTCGCCGGGCCATGGAGCCGGGGGGCCACTGAACAGCACGAAGCTGAGCGGCGGTCATTCGGAGCTGTGCAGCACCTCGCCTTGCTGATTCGTGACCTGGACGCGGATTGGGATGCCTTGACGGATGCTGGCGCTCACCACGCAAAAGTCCTCGAACAGGTCCTTGCAGCGATTGAAGCGGGGGGAGCTCGCCAGCTCGTCGTTGATGATGAGCTTTACCTCCATGCCACCGATGCGCAGCCGCTTCTTGTCATTCCGAATCAGGATACAGGTCGCCTCCGTCTTCAGGCTGTGGGGGGGCGGCTCTTCCTTCGCCAGACAGTAGAGGAGGGCCGCGCTGAGGCAGTTGCCGGCA
>JARRNE010000324.1:0-5569 GCA_037385305.1 Chromatiaceae bacterium
CAGATCACCTTCAGCAAGGGCAACGTCACCCGGGACAGCTATCCGATGGCCCGCGCCTTTCTCTATGGGGAGGAGGCACAGCGGTGACCCCCCGGGAGGTATTCGCGCAGAAGCGGGCGCGGGCGGTGGAGCAGCTCGCGGTCTCCGGCCCTGGGGTGCGCCTGGCCAAGGACACCTCCAACCTCTTCCGCGACCGCCGCCCCCCTGCCGGTACGCGGCTGGACCTCAGGGCGTTCAACCAGGTGCTGGAGGTAAACGCGGCGCAGGGCTGGGTCGACGTGGAGGGGATGACCCCCTACGACGCCCTCACCGACGCGACCCTGCAGCAGGGGACCATGCCGGCAGTGGTCCCGGAGCTCAAGTCCATCACCATCGGCGGAGCGGCCGCGGGCGTGGGCATCGAGGCCACCTCCTTCCGCCAGGGGCTGGTCCACGAGAGCCTCTCGGAGATCGAGGTGCTTACGGGCGACGGTCGCGTCCTCGTCTGCACACCGGACGGTGCGCACCGCGACCTCTTCTTCGGCTTCCCGAGCTCCTACGGGACGCTGGGCTATTGCCTCAGGCTGAAGGCCCGCACGGTGCCGGTGCGACCCTACGTGGAGGTGGTGCATCACCGTTACCGGGACAGCCGGCATTTCTTCGAGGAGCTGGCCGAGCGCTGTGCGGGCGACGCCGATTTTGTCGACGGTGTCGTGTTCGGGCCGGAAGCCCTCTACATCAACGAGGCCAGGTTCGTCGGCGATGCGCCCGGCATCAGCGACTACAGCTTCCAGCAGATCTACTATCGGTCGATCCGCACCAAGCCGGTGGATTACCTCAAGGCGCGCGACTATATCTGGCGCTGGGACACGGACTGGTTCTGGTGCTCCAAGAACCTGGGTGCACAGAACCCCCTGGTGCGCCGTCTGCTGGGGCGCAAGCGACTCAACTCCCGCTTCTATACGCGCGTGATGCGCCGGAGCTCCCGCTGGGGGCTGACGGATCTGGCGGACCGCCTGCGACGCCGCCACGCAGAGTCGGTGATCCAGGACGTGGACATCCCGATCGAGCGGGCGGAGGAGCTTCTCTCCTTCTTGGAGCGGGAGATCGGTATCCGCCCCGTCTGGATCTGCCCGGTCCGAAGCCCGGACCCGAATGCGCAATTCGACCTCTACCCGCTTCGGCCGGAGACCCTCTATGTCAACTTCGGGTTCTGGGACCGGGTGACCACTCGCAAGGCCTACCCGCCCGGCCACTTCAACCGCCTGATCGAGCGCAAGGTGAGCGAGCTCGGCGGCATCAAATCCCTCTACTCGGCAAGCTACTTCCCGGAGGACGAGTTTTGGGGCATTTACAACGGCGCCGTCTACCGGGAGCTGAAGGCCAAGTACGACCCGAACGGGCGGTTTGAAGACCTCTACGCGAAGTGCGTGCGAGGCGCTTAGGAACAGTTCACTTCCAAGCTGGACAAGTCTATTCGTTGTCGTTGTCGTTGTCGTCATCGAAACCGTCGTAAGCGGTATACGATCCTTGTTCCTCGCCAGCCAATCGCCGAACGATTGCAGCTCCGGGCTTAGGGAGCGAGCGACCTCGGGATCGCGGGCACCGCAGAAGTAGGCATTGAAATCGCGCTTGAATTGAAACATGTTGCCGAGGTCCTCGGCACCGGGAAAGCCCAAGCTGCGGTAGGCTTCGGGACTCACGGCCTTATAGCGCACCTCCTCCCCCAGGGCCTGGCCGAGCTCGGCGGCCATCTCGGCGCCGGTAAGGCGGGCTCCCGCGATGCCCACTGTCCGACCAATGTACTCGGTTCCCTTCTTGAAGATCCCGTAGGCGCACTTACCGATGTCCTCCGCGGCGATGCCCGGCAACCGCTTGTCGCCCATGGGCAGGGTGAGCTCCAAGACCCCATCGGGCCCCCGCTTCGGCCCCATCCCGAAGTGGATGAGGTTCTCCCAATAGAAGGACGTCAGCAGAAACGTGGTGGGCACCCCCAGGTCCGAGTAGTACTTGTTCGCCAGACCCTTGGCGTCGAAGTGGGGCACCTTGTAGCGTTCCATGAGGGTCGGCATTCGCGCATCGGACAGGGGTATCCAGCGGCGGGTGTCCTCCAGGGTTGACCAGATGGCATGCTGGATACCGACGACCTTCGCGGCATTGGCCATGTTGCGGGCCTCCGCCACCTCCTTGTCCGGAGAGAAATGAGCCCAAAAGAAGGTGACGAAGTAGGCGCCATACGCCCCCCGCAACGCCCGCTCCAGGCTTGCCGGGTCATCGATATCCGCGGCGACGACGTCCGCCCCCATCGCGGCCAGCGCCCCAGCCCGATCGGAGTGCACGTCTCGGGTAATGGCGCGTGCGGAGAAGCCGCCGTGTATGTCGTTGAGAATGGCCCGCACCAGGCCCCCGCCCTGCGCCCCGGTGGCACCGACCACCGCGATCACCTTCGTATCGGCCATGACACATCTCCTCTAGGCAGGGGCACCCTGCCGCAACTCGTTTCATCCTACAGAACCGTGCCCACAGAAAATGGCTTCGCGGATTCTCCGGCCGCGGGGCCTGGCGTAGGCCGGCAGCTTCAACGCTGCCGGCAGGCCTGAGCGCGAACACGTAGGGCCTCTGCTGGGGCAGGCAATCCGACCGCGAGCTACGGCAAGTCGAGATCGGAGGCGTCCCCCTGAGTGTACGCAACTCCTCTTATCGCTGCTGGCCTTTGTCCTGAACCTGCACCAACAGCTCTCGCACTTCCAATTCTCGTGCTCTCGCCAATTCTCGCGCTCTCGCCAATTCTCGCGCTCTCGATTGTTACCGAAGATGTATCCAGCGAGGATGCGCAATGCCTGACTGCCGACCTGGCCCGACCCGCCCTTGACCTCGGTCTGTGCGAGCAGATCAGTGGCCTGGCGGCCGGGCTCGAACCTGAAGACCTCCCTCGTTCGACAAAAGAATGGGCAAGAGTCCTCAACCGGCTTCGCTCAGGCCGACGCGGCCGGAATCCGCCGGGATGTAGACCCAGCGCTGGGCCCGGCGCAGGATCATCAGTCCTGGCGCCGCAATCAAGGTGCAGACCAAGAAGAAGCCGACCCAGCCCAGGCTCTCTGCCATGAACCCGGTTGGCGCCGAGGCGAGCACCCGCGGCACCCCCATCAGGCTGCTCAGCAGGGCGTACTGGGTCGCGGTGAAGCGTTTGTTCGTAAGGCTCGCCATAAAGCCCACGTACGCGGCCGTGCCCATGCCGCCGCTGAGGTTCTCGAAGGCGATGACGCCTGCCAGGGCAGGAAGCTGCGGGCCGATGATCGCCAGAAAGGCAAACCCGGCGGTGGAGATGGCCTGCAGGATGCCGAAGTACCAAAGGGCGCGGTAGATGCCGGTCCGCAGCATGAACACGCCACCCGCCAACCCGCCGAGGATAGTGGCCCAGAAGCCGAACAGCTTGACCACTGCACCGATCTCGCTCTTGCTGAAACCAAGCTCCAGATAGAACGGGGTGGTCATGGCGCTCGCCATGGAGTCGCCGATCTTGTAGAGCAGGATGAACCCGAGTATCCACAGGGCGTCCTCGCGGCGGAAGTACTCGCGGAAGGGATCGATGACCGCCTCCCGCAGAGTCCTCGGCGTGCCCTGGGAGGCCGGCGGCTCGGGCGCCAACAGGGTGGTCACCACGCCGATCACCATGGTGAGCCCAAGGATCAGATAGACGAAGCGGAAGGGCACGAAGTCCGCGAGGATCAGCCCTCCCCCGCCCGCGAGCAGCATCCCGATGCGGTAGCCGTTGACATAGAGGGAGGAGCCGAGGCCCAGCTCGTCGTCCGCCAGGGACTCCCGGCGGTAGGCGTCGATCACGATGTCCTGGGAGGCGGAGAAGAAGGTGACCAGGAGCGCGAGCAGCCCCACCGTGAGCGGGCTGGCCGCCGGGTTGGTCATCCCAAGCCCAATGATGACCAGCACCAGGATCACCTGTACCGCCAGCAGCCAGCCGCGCCGGCGCCCCCGCAGCGGGAGAGTGTAGCGATCCATCACCGGCGCCCAGAGGAACTTCACCGTGTAGGGGACGCCGACCAGAGTGAAGAGTCCGATGGTGGCCAGGTCCACCCCCTCGTCCGTCATCCAGGCCTGCAGGACCGAGCCCGTCAGCAGAAGCGGCATGCCGCTGGAGAAGCCCATCGCGAAGGCCACCAGCATGCGCCCGCTGAGAATGACGCCAAGGGTTCCGCTGGTCAGTCGGCTCATGATCGATCGGGGGGCCTCCGCGTTGCACGTCACTGATTCGGGGGCCACGGGGGAAGCACTGATCAATTCGCAAGCCGGCTAGGGAACCGCCGATCAATTCAGCGGTTCCCGCGGCAGAAGGAGGCGCTGACAGCTGCCACGGACGGCAGCCGTCAGCATCACCGTGTGGGGGAGCAGAAAAATCAGAGCTGCGCAACGCTGTTATCCCTGCAGATCAGGATTGGTCAATGCTTGCCGAGGCCGCACGCAGCCGACGTTATACAGGGATTGGCGCCGCCGCGGCCACCCGGCAAAGAAGGGCGCCGGGATCCGGTGGGCGCGCAGTGCCCTATGGGCCGCCGCCCGTTGCGGCGAGTACAGACGCCGCGCTGGCGGGCTCGCCCCTCCCTGCGAGCTCCTGATTCAGAAGCGTCTTGCATTCCGCAAGCTGCGCCCCGTAGGTCCTCGTGTAGGCATCGACCCTGCGGGCGACCTGCATTACCGCGGGCTTGTCGAGGTAAGTCTGGCGCTTCCACCCGCCGTGCCCCTCGTGATAGGCCAAATACTGGTTGTACGGGTCCCATTTGGAGATGCCGAGGGTGCGCCGGCTGACGTCCGTGTACCAGCCGATGAAGTCGCTGGCCGCCTGGAAATCGTCCCGGTCCGCCCCACGGTTTCCGGTCTTGGTGCGATACCAGCTCCAAGTCTCGTCCTTGGCCTGCGCGTACCCGTACGCATTGGACAACCGATACCACAGAGGTACCCCCAGGAAGGTGTCATGCGGCGGCCGCGCGTCGTCCCGGAATCCGGAGGCCACTCGGATAATGGCGAGCTGCAGCGACACTGGCGTCCCCCATTTCCGCTGCGTGGCCCGCGCCGCCGCGTACCAGTCGGGCCTCGCCTCGAAGATGGCGCAGGCATTCTTCACGTCGCTCGGCGCCGTGGTCGAGCAGCTGTCCAGGATCAGCACACAGAGACCGATCACCGCACCGCCCCAGAGGATCAAATAGGACCAACGCCGACGCATACATCGCCCTCAGCAGCACCCCGACCCACCCGGTTGGAGCCCCGACAGCCGTCCCGGAGGGCGGCGCCTCCCGGAGACCCGCACGCGCGGAGCCCATCGCCCCCGCCTAATCTTGCTCTTGCGCCCCGGCCCGTCAACCCACGGCGCTGCCCGTCCGCGACCTCTGCGGACTGCGCCGCAGCCGAAAACCCTTTTAGCATAACACCAACAGTACAATGCCGAGGCCGACCGGCGCTCATAGGCACCGAGGCAGGCATTCTTCAAGGAGGTCTTCGCCGAGGGCGACTAGCGCTATCCCTCAGCTGTGCGCAAGGGGTCGGGTACGGGCCGTCGAGACACGCCGTAAATACGTTC
>JARRNE010000325.1:0-4148 GCA_037385305.1 Chromatiaceae bacterium
GAGCGCGGGTATCGAGCGTCTAATCTGGTTCAGCCGTCGTATGTGTCGGTAGAGGGGATGTGCCTGGGTCTCGGCGATGCGCTCATCGGTCAGGTGGTCTCCGAAGTAGGCGCGGCCGGTCCGATCCAGGGTGTCATTGGCCTCGGCAATGTCCTGGGGAGCCCCCTTCATGAACTCGATCTCCTCGCCGAAGTAGAGGCAGGGGATGCCACGGGCGGTCCAGAGCAGGTTGTAGGCGGCGGCCGCCATCCAGCGTTCGCCCTTGAAGCGGTACTTGAAGTCGTTGTCGGGCCCCACGTCGTGGTTCTGGAGAAAGGTCACGAGCTGGGTCGGGTCTCCGTAGATCCAATCCATGGACAACACCTGGGCGGTTCCGGCGTAGGTGCCGCGGCTCAGGGAATCGCGGAAGGTGGAGAACAGGCCGAAGTCGAGGACCGAAAAGCCCGAGTCGCCCCCCGCCTTGGGGTTTCGGGGATCGCGTCCGAGCCGGGTGTACCACCAGGGCCGAATCTCCGAGGGGCCGTTGTCGCCGCCGCCCAGGTCCCCCCAGCCATAGCCCTTGACCAGGTTCTCCCCGAAGACGAAGAGGCCCGGCTTGTGGGCCTTCCAGGCATTCACGTATTCGAGCAGGTTGTCCCGCTCGATGTGCTTGACGGTGTCGATGCGCAGGGCGTCCACGCCCATGTCCAGATAGCGGTTGACGGCCCCAATGATATAGTCCTTGACGTTCCGCCGCTCGGTGGCCAGGTCGATGCAGTCTCCGGCGATGTGCCTATTCTGCAGGGGATGGGCGCTCTCCCAGTCCCCGCCCATGATGAAGCCCTCCTGGTGGTACCACTCAGGATCGAGCGACTGCGCATCGATGCCGAAGAAACGCCCTGGGTCGTAGCCTGGCTTGGGAACCGTTTCGCCCGTCTTGGGGTCCCGCAGGGGCTCCCTGCCCGCGGGGTCGCTGGCGTGCCGCTCCCGCCACCAGTCGGGGGCGACCGGATTGTCGATGTCGTCCCGGTTCGGCCAGGCGTAGTTGCCCAAGTTCCCCTGATAGGGCCCGAGATCCACCTCGCCCTGCTGCGATCCGTTCGGCACGTAGTACTTGATCGGCAGGTGGTCGATGTGGACCTTGCCGCGGATGCCGTACTGGCAGGAATGGTTGATCACTACGTCCTGGATGATCTTGATGCCGCGGGCGTGCGCCGCGTCGATCAGGTCCTGGTAGCTGGCGTCCGGCGACTCCAGCCGGGGGTCGATGCGGGTCCAGTCGTAGGGGTGGTAGCCGTGGTAGTCGAGGCCGGAGCGATTCTCCACCGGAGGCGTGATCCAGATGGCGGTGAAACCCAGGTCCCGAATGTAGTCGAGGCGCTGGATCAGCCCCTTGAAATCGCCCCGCCAGTGGGGGTCGATGGGCTCGCCGGTGCGCGGGTCGAAACGGATGCGGTCGCGGCAGAAGAAGTTGTTCGAAGGATCCCCATCGTAGAACCGGGTGGTGATCAGAAAGTAGATCGTCTCCTCCCGAAAATCCCGGCGCTCCTGGACGGGGCGCGGCTCGGCGGGTGCGACCTGTCTTGGGGTAATTCCCTCGCCTGGCCTGGACTCCTCCAACTCAGGCTTGCGGTCGTGCCAGCGCCGGTCGGCGGAGAACCAGCCCTGGCTGCCTCGCACCAGATCGCCCGTCTGCCGGCCATGGCCGTCGTTGAACAGGAGGTGCACAACCTCCACGTCCTTGAACCGATAGACGAACCAGTCCCCCTGTTCCCGCTCCATAGGCACGCCGGGCCAGCTGCTGCCCGGCTGCTCGGGGACGACCGCCCAGAAGTGGACGTGAATACTGTGGGCCCAGTCGGCGGGTTTCTGGAAATGCACCACAAGATCGGTCATCGGGCTGGTCTCCTGATCGAGAAGCGAATGGATGGCCCCCTCGCCTAAACGGTTGCAGACCGTAGGCGGGGTCAGACCAACACCGGTACCAGCTCGAAGCGCTCCACGTCCACGAGTCCGCGGTCGGTGATCTTCAAGGCGGGGATCACGGGCAGCGCGATGAAGGCGAGCTGCAGGAAGGGCTCGTCCAGAGGGCATCCGAGCCCGCGGGCGGCCGCCTTCAAGGCATCCAGGCCCTCGGTTACCTCCGCCGGCGGCCGGTCGGTCATGAGTCCTCCGATGGGGAGCGGGAGGTCCGCCAGGACACCCTCCGAGCCCACCACCACGATGCCGCCGTCGATTTCCCGGAGATGATTGACGGCCAGCGCCATCGCCCGCGCCTCCACGCCCACCACAATGACGTTGTGTGAGTCGTGGTTGATGGAGCAGGCGATGGCGCCCGCACCAAGACCGAAGCCCCGGATAAAGCCGACGGATCGCCGTCCGGTGCGGTGGTGTCGCTCAAAGACGGCCACCTTTAGGACGTCCTGCGACCTGTCGGGAAGGACCTCGCCGGCCTCGACGGCAAGGCGAGCCTCCAGGTGCACGGTGAGGAGCGAGCCTGGGCGGAGACCGATCACCCGGACCCGCTGCTCCGGAATCGCCGCGGCGGCAGGGACCCGAAAGTCGGGCGTGTCCACCGGGTCGAGATGGAGATTGCGGTGGAGCCGGATCGTCGAGCCCGCCCCGATCCGCTCCTCTGCAGCCCGGGCGAGCCGGTGCTCGTCCACGCGGCGGCCGCGCTTGTAGACGGCGCCGAGAGCCAATCCGGACCGCCAGTCGGACCCGTCCGTTGGCCGCACCAGGCAGAGATCCGCCTGGTAGCCCGGCGCCACCGCGCCCCGGTCCTCCAGGCCATACGCCCTGGCCGCCGCGAAGCTGGCGGCCCGGAACACCGCCTCCGGCCGCACACCCGCGCGCAGGGCCTTGTCCACGATGAAGCCGATGTGGCCCTCGCGCGCGATGTCCGCCGGGTTGCGGTCGTCGCTGCACAGTCCAATGACCGCCGAGGAATAATCGTCCAGCAGGGGCAGGAGGGTGTCCGCATCCTTGGCGCACGAGCCCTCGCGGATGAGCAGATGGATCCCCTTGCGGAGCTTTTCCCGCGCCTCGGCCAGGGTGGTGGACTCATGGCAGCTATGGATGCCGGCCGCCCCGTACGCGTTGAGGTCCTTTCCCGCGAGACCGGGACAATGGCCGTCGCGGCGCATGCCCGCGAACGCAACCAGCTTGTCGAGCACTGCGGGATCGCCGGCGAGAAGCCCCGGATAGTTCATCATCTCCGCCAGGCCGAGGACCCGCGGGTGACCTTGGAGCTGCATCAGATCGTCGGTGGTCAGCTCGGCACCGCTGGTCTCGAGGCCCATATGGGGACTGGTGGAGGGGACACAGCTCGAGAGCATGACGAAGACGTCGAGCTCCAACCCCTCCGACGCCGCCAGCGCCCACCGCAGTCCGTCCGCGCCCCGGACGTTGGCGATCTCGTGGGGGTCCCAGATGACGGTGGTGGTTCCGACCGGCAGCACGCATTGCTGAAAGCGCACCGGGCTGAGCAGACTGCTCTCGATGTGCACGTGGGCATCGATGAAGCCGGGCACCGCGACGGCCCCGTCGGCATCCACCAGCTCCCGCCCCTCGTAGGCGTCCGCCGCGCCGACAATGCGACCCTTGTAGATGGCGATGTCGCCCGCGGCCAGCTCGCCCGCAAAGACATCGAGAAAGTGCCCCCCCTTGATGACCAGGTCGGCAGGGAGATCACCTCGGGCAACGCGAATCGCCGCGGCGAGCTCGGCCTTGGAGCCGTACTGAGCCTTGCTGGGCATGGCATCGGTCCCTCTATCTGGTTCGATGGCGCCATGGTACCGCCGTACGCGGCCCCCCGGCGCACGCGGATCGCACAGGTCTGCTGTGCCTCCTGACGGGTCGAGCCAGGCAGTGCCGGCGGGGTCTTCCGGGCGAAGCATTCGACATCAGGGCCAGAAATCCGTTTCCGGGGGTGGAGGCGCCCAAGATTCGGGTAAGTGACGAATCAAGAATAAGTTGCACAACGAATAAAAACGTTGTCGTTGTCGTAATCGGAAAAGAAGTGCAATTCGGCCATGGAGCAACGCGATGTCTACCGGATTTCGGTCCGGTATGTGACTTGGGCATACCCAGTGGCCAAGAGCTTGAAGGGCAGCGATCGGCCCGCACGGGACCAACGGCTGCGTGCCTCGCAGTCGATCCCGCTGAAC
>JARRNE010000326.1:0-4146 GCA_037385305.1 Chromatiaceae bacterium
TCAAGATCGGGGACCGGGTGCTCATCGCGGAGCTCCTGTCCGTGGATCTCGACCCTTATCGCCAACAGGTCTTGATCAACAAGGGGAGCACCTCAGGGGTCTTTGTCGGCCAGCCCGTCCTTGACGCCAGCGCGGTCATGGGCCAAGTGGTGCGCGTCAACCCCCTGATAGCCACTGTTCTGCTCATCACCGACGCGAGTCACGCCCTGCCCGTCCAGGTCAATCGAAACGGGCTGCGCACGATTGCCGCAGGCACCGGGGTGGTGAACGAGCTTGAGCTGCCGCACCTGCCGAACAACGCGGATATCCGCGAGGGAGATCTGCTCGTCACCTCTGGACTGGGCGGGCATTTCCCCGCCGGTTATCCGGTCGCCCGCGTCACCGAGGTTCGTCGGGAACCTGGTAAGCCCTTTGCGACCGTCATCGCCACCCCGACCGCCCGTCTGGACCGGACCCGGGAGGTCTTGCTGGTGTGGACTTTGTCGCCGAACCTGTTCAGCGGTGCTCTGACCGGCAGCGATCACCCCCTGCGCAAGGGCGGGCGGTGACCGACGCTCCGTCAAATCGCACGTACGTGATCGTCCTCAGCCTGGCGGTTGCCGTCGTGCTGACCATTCTGCCTGTTCCGGATTGGGCTGAAGAGCTGCGGCCGCAGTGGGTTGCCCTTACCCTGGTTTACTGGTGTCTCGCCCTGCCGGATCGGGTGGGAGTATTCTGGGCCTGGTCCACCGGGCTCGTCCTTGACGTCGCTGCGGGAACGCTGCTCGGCCAGCATGCCCTGAGCCTCTCGGTTGTCGCCTATCTCGTTGTCGAGCTCCATCCTCGCATCCGGATCTTTCCCCTCTGGCAACAGGCACTGTCCGTATGGGTTCTGTTGCTCGTAGAGCGCCTCCTGTCGCTCTGGGTGATCGGAGCCACCGGTCAGCCGACCCCGACCCTATGGTATTGGGCGCCTACCTTTGTCGGCATGCTCCTCTGGCCTTGGATCTTCATCGTCCTCCGGGACGTGCGTCGGCGCTTTCGCGTGTCCTGAGGGGGACGTTCCGTGGTTGAGTCGGGCTTCAAGGACCATCTCGGCGAAAGGCAGCTGTTTGTGAGGCGGGCCGTTATCGCGGGTGTGCTGGTCGTCTTGGCCATGTCTGCGGTGGTCTTGAAGCTCGCGAACCTGCAGATTCTGGATCACGCCCACTACACGACCCTCTCCCGGGACAACCGGGTCAAGATCGAGCCGCTGCCTCCAACCCGTGGGCTCATTTACGATGCCAAAGGCATCTTGTTGGCGGAGAATTATCCCGCCTATTCCCTGGAGATCACGCCTGAGAAGGTCGGTGACCTGCAGGAGACCATTGCGGAGCTGCGGCGTCTTGTCAGTATCGACGACAAGGACATCAAGCGCTTCGCAAGATTGCGCAAACAGCGCCGCCGCTTCGAGGGTGTCCCGATTCGGTTCAATCTCACCCAGGAGGAGGTGGCGCGGGTCTCCGTCAACAACTACCGGCTCTCGGGCGTGGATGTCCGCGCGGAGCTGGTCCGCTATTACCCGCTAGGAGAGTCCGCGGCCCACGTCATCGGCTATGTTGGGCGCATCAACGAGCAAGAGCTCAAGGAGATCGACACCTCGGACTACGCAGGCACCAACTACATCGGCAAGACCGGCGTGGAGAAGGCGTACGAGGGAATGCTGCACGGTCACGTCGGGCACCAGCAGGTCGAGGTCAACGCCAGAGGCCGCGTGATTCGGGTCCTGGAGAGCCGGCCCCCCGTCCCCGGCCGCGACCTGCGGCTGTATCTTGACATCCGGCTCCAGCAGGCCGCGACTGCGGCCCTCGGAACGAATCGGGGGGCCGTTGTGGCGATAGACCCGCGTACCGGCGGTGTTCTTGCCATGGTCAGCCAGCCCACCTTCGATCCGAACTTGTTTGTGGACGGGATCGGCGCTGATGAGTACCGGGCCCTCCGCGATTCGCCGGACAAGCCCCTCTTTAACCGCGCCATTCGCGGTCAGTATCCTCCCGGATCAACCATCAAGCCATTCGTCGCGCTTACCGGTCTAACCGCGGGGGCGGTGACAGGAGCGACGACCGTCTACTGCCCTGGCTTTTACCGACTGCCCGGCCAGGCGCACAAGTACCGGGATTGGAAGCATGGCGGACACGGCACAGTCGCTCTGCATAAGGCGATCGTTCAGTCTTGCGACGTGTATTTCTACGAGCTTGCCCACGATCTCGGCATTGACCGGCTGCACGACTTCCTCGCCCAATTCGGCTTCGGGCGCCGCATCGGGCTGGACGTGGCGGGGGAGCGTCCCGGTTTACTCCCCTCCAAGGAGTGGAAGCGCGAGAGCCGCCATCAGCCCTGGTATCCGGGGGAAACCCTCATCTTGGGCATCGGCCAGGGGTATTTTCTCGTCACGCCGGTCCAGCTTGCCGCCGCGATGGCCGCAATCGCGGCCCGCGGGCGGTACACAGAGCCGCGAGTGGCGCGTGCCAGCCAGCGGCCTGGAGCTTCGAACCTCGAAGATATACCGGCAGTGGGCCGTCAGCTCCCGATCACCGCGGCTCACTTGCAGGAGGTCGTCAACGCCCTAACGGATGTGGTCGAGAGTGCCCACGGCACCGCAAGAAGAATCCGTACCGACGCCTATCGCATCGCGGGCAAGACCGGTACGGCCCAGGTCTTCACCGTCGGTCAGAAGGAGCGCTATCGGGCGAGCCGGATCCCTGAGCGTATGCGCGATCACGCCCTCTTCATCGCCTTCGCGCCGGTCGACAACCCGCGCATCGCGGTGGCTGTGATTGTGGAGAACGGTGGACACGGCGGCTCCGTGGCGGCACCAGTCGCGCGGGATGTCATGGACAGCTACCTGGGCAATCGGGCGCGCATGGCCAGAAAAGAGACGAGCGATGGCGAATAGGCCCTTTGACCCTGATCTGGACGGTCCCGTCTCGAGGGATGAGCTCGGACTTGCCGCCCAGCTGCATCTCGACCTGCCGCTGGTTGTCGCCGTTCTGCTGCTTTGCGGCTGCGGTCTTGCCATTCTCTACAGCGCCACGGATGGAGACATCGGGCAGGTCGAGGCCCAGGCTGTCCGTCTGGGGATCGCCTTCGCGGTGATGGTTGCGGTCGCTCAGGTGCCACCGGACCAGCTGCGCCGCTGGTCGCCCGCCCTGTTTTTCGCGGGGGTGGCAATGCTCGCCGTGGTGGAGGTCATAGGAGACATCGGCAAGGGGGCTCAGCGTTGGCTCGACTTGGGTTTTGTCCGTTTCCAGCCCTCGGAGCTGCTGAAGATCGCGCTGCCCATGATGCTTGCCTGGTTTCTGGCACGGGGACGCCTGCCGCCGTCTGGCTGGCGGATCCTGGGTGCCGCCATCATGACCTGCCTGCCGGTGTTGCTGATCGCTCATCAACCCGATCTGGGGACCGCATTGCTGGTGGTTAGCGCCGGCGTCCTGGTCCTGTTTCTCGCCGGCCTGAGCTGGCGGCTGATCATCTCGCTGGGGGTTGTGGCTGCGGCCCTCGCTCCGGTGGCGTGGCACTTCATGCGTGACTACCAGCGCCAGCGGGTCCTTACCTTCCTGGATCCGGCGAGCGATCCCCTGGGCGCGGGCTATCACATCATCCAATCTCAGATCGCCATAGGCTCGGGCGGCCTCTACGGCAAGGGGTGGCTGAACGGGACCCAATCCCATCTCGAGTTCCTGCCGGAGCGGACCACCGACTTCATCTTTGCGGTCCTGGGAGAGGAATTCGGATTGCTCGGGATCCTTGCTCTGCTCGGGATCTCCCTGTTCATCATCATGCGCGGACTTCATATAGCGACAAGCGCCCAGGACACCTACGGACGGCTGCTGGCCGGCTCGCTGACGCTCGTCTTCTTCGTCTACGTGGCGGTCAACACAGGCATGGTCACAGGCCTGCTGCCGGTCGTGGGCGTCCCGTTGCCCCTGGTCAGTTACGGGGGCACTTCCCTCGTGACTATAATGGCCAGCTTCGGTATCCTTATGTCCATCAACTCGCATCGGAAATTGCTTCCTGCATAATGCGTTCTGTAAAATTATGCATGTGCAAGGTGAGTAGTCGAGGCAGCTAATGCATGGGCCTGCGAGACGCATTCGTCACGGTGCTGGGCGGGGGGCGAAACTCATG
>JARRNE010000327.1:0-4144 GCA_037385305.1 Chromatiaceae bacterium
GTGTCTCAAGGGGACTTGATCGATGGTGGTCATGCCGCTCTCTCCCAGGCTGGCTTCCTCGGCGGCCAGGGGCTGTCGCCCGCGGCCGGCGTAACACGGCTATTTGCGCCCAACCCCTCAAAAAGGTAAAAGTTAGCGTTCGCTAATAGACGGGTGAGCGATGGGGCTTGAGCAAAGACGCACCGTTCAGCTCTCCCCGAAGCCCGGAAGAGCCCATCATCGGGTGCCGTCGCTCGCGCCGGCGTGGCTCTTCTTGTGCTCCGCGAGGTAGGAGAAGAAGGTCCGTCTTCCAACGCCGGCCACCGCGCAGACCTCAGCAGCGGTTTTCCCCGAGTGCTCGTACAGGATTCTGGCGTTCTCCAGCTTTGTCGCATCGGTGCGCGGTCGCCCGCCGCTCTTGCCGCGGGCCTTCGCCGAGGCGCGGCCGGCTGCGGCGCGCTCGGCCCGCAACTCCCGCTCCATCTGGTGGATTGCGCCCATCATCGACAGGAAGCAGCGCCCCGTGGCGCTTGCGGTATCGATGCTCTCGCGCAACGACACCAGCTCGATCCGGCGCTGCTGCAGCAGCTTGGCCGTTTCCAGTAGGTCCAGCAGCGAGCGTGTCATGCGGCTGAGCTCGGTGACCACCAGGGTATCGCCAGGGCGCAGATAGCCCAGCATCTCCTCCCAACCGGGTCGGTCCAACCGCGACCCGGTCATCCGGTCGGTGAAGATCTTCTCGCAGCCGGCCTCGCGCAGCGCATCCAGCTGCGAGTCGAGATTCTGACCCTGACTGCTGACGCGGGCGTAGCCGATGCGGTTCGCTGATGGCTCCGTGGCGGGCAAGGTGCTGGCCCCTGTCGTGCAAAAAGCGAGCGTGTCTGTAGTATAGGTGCACGATGATTACAGCAATGGTTTTTGCGCGGCTGCCGAGGGGAAGAGGCCAGGTCTCAGCAGACCTGGACCTGCTGTGCAAGAAGTGTACTTTCTGCACTCCCTGAGCCTCGCCGTCCAATGGCCGCCGAGTCGCGCCGCCTGTCGATCCTGACCGCATCGGAGGTCGACGACCTCTATGGTCTGCCGCACTTTACCGAGGACGACCGGCAGCTCTATTTCGAGCTGAGTCCGGCAGAGCGCGAGGTCGTGGATGGCGTGCACACCACATCGGCCGCCGTACATCTCGTTCTTCAGCTCGGCTACTTCAAAGCGAAGCGGCGATTCTTTGTCTACGAGCACACGGCGGTGCTGGATGACTTGCAGCACATCCTGCGGCGTTACTTCCCAGAGCGCGACTTGGATACTGTCAAGCCGCTGTCCAAGCCGACCCGCCTTGGCCAGCAGGAGATCGTGCTCGGCCTGTTCGGCTACCGCCTCTGCGACGACACCGCCCGAGCGGACCTGGAGCGCAAGGCGCGACGCATCGCCATGCTCTCGACGCAGCCGGTCTACATCCTGCGCGAGGCGCTGAAGTTTCTTGAACAGCAGCGCCTGGTCGCACCGGGGTATACCTTCCTGCAGGATCTGGTCGGCCGGGTCGTCTCCGGTGAGCGCCAACGACTGACGCAGCTGCTCGAGCAAGCTCTGACTCCGGAGATACAGCGGCAACTGGACGACTTGCTGGTGGCGGACGAAGGCATCTACCGCATCCGCGCGCTGCAACGCGAGGCCAAGAGCTTCGCCTACATGGAGCTACACCAGGAGGTAGAGCGTCGCCGGGCCTTCGAGCCATTGTACCTGTTCGCGCGCGAGTTCCTGCAGACCACGGGCCTGTCCAACGAGAGCGTCAAGTACTACGCTTCCTTGGTCCCGTTTTACACCATCTACAAGCTGCGGCGCATGGCCGTGGCGACGACGCGCCTGTACCTGCTGTGCTTCGCCCATCAGCGCTTTGCCCAGATCAACGACAATCTCACCGACGCGTTCATCCATCTTGTCGATCAGTATGAGAAACAGGCCAAGCAGGCCGCGGACGAGGCGGCACGGCAGTCGCTGGATGAGGCGAGCGAGCACCTGAAGTCCGCCGGAGCGGTGCTAAATCTCTTCGTCGATCCCTCCATCCCGGCCGAGACGCCCTTCGAGCAAGTGCGAGCACAGGCGTTCGACCTGCTTGAGCCCGAGCGATTCGCGCAGGTTTCAGCCTACCTGCGCGACGTCGAGTTCGACAAGGCCGCCAGTGAATGGGCCCACTACAAGACACTGTCGACGCACTTCAAGCGGAATCTGCGCCACCTGTTCGTCGCCCTGCAGTTCGCCGGAAGGGTCGAGGATGCCCCATTGATGGATGCCGTGGTCTTCCTGCAGGATCTGCTGTGCGGCGGACGCGTGCCGCGGCGCGTCGATCCGGCAACCTTCCCCACGGCGTTTATACCGAAGACTTTGCGCCGACATCTGTTCATCGAGACGGACGATGCCCCGAAGAAGAAGCGCCTGCAGGTCGACCTCTATGAGTTTCTCGTCTACCGCCAGGTGCACAACGCCTTGGAGGCGGGCGACCTGTACGTGGCGGATAGCACTGAGTTCCGCCGCTTCGAGGACGACCTGATCAGCGACACCCGCTGGCAAGACAAGGACGAGGTGCTGCGCGAGGTCGGCGCCCCGATTCTCACGACCCCGATCGAGGAGACCCTGGCGGCTTTCCGCAAGGCGTTGGATGCCAAGTTCGAATCGGTCAATGAGAACATCGACAACGGTCGTAACAAACACATCAAGATCACCGGCGCCGGCGAGAAACGCCGCTGGACGCTGAGATCACCCGGCATCGAGCAGCCGACCGAAAGCCCCTTCTACAGCCGGTTGCCGGTGATCGGCATCGCCGACTTGCTGTGGTTCATCGCCGAGAAAACGGGATTCATGGACGGCTTCACCCATGTCCTCGATCGCTACGTCAAGTACGAGTCCGATGCCCGTTGCATCCTCGCCTGTATCGTCGCCATGGGCACCAACATGGGCCTGTGGAAGATGGCCGAAGTCTCGGGGCTCGGTCATCCGTCACTGGTGAGCGCGGCGCGCAATTACCTACGCATCGAGACCCTGCATGCGGCCAACGACGCGCTAACCAACGCCATCGCCTCGCTGCCGATGTTCCGCCAGTACGACATCCACGATGAGCTGCACTCCAGCAGCGACGGTCAACGCATCGAAACGCAGATCGAGACCATCAACGCCCGGCATTCGCGCAAGTATTTCGGCCTGAAGAAGGGAGTGAGCTCGTACACGCTGGTGGCCAATCACGTGCCGATCAACGCCCGGATCATCGGCACCCACGAGCACGAGAGCCACTTCGTGTTCGACCTGCTGCACAACAACACCACGGACGTCAGGCCCGAGCGCCACTCCACCGACACGCACGGCACGAACCAGGTCAATTTCTGGATTCTGTACGTGTTCGACTACCTTTTCGCGCCGCGCTACCGGAATCTTCGCAAGAAGGCCGAGAGCCTGGTCGGATTCCGGCATCCGAAGCACTATGCCGACAGCCTGATCAAGCCGTCACGCAAGGTGCTCGAGTCGCTGATATGCAGCGAATGGCCGAACATTCAGCGCATCATGGCCTCCCTGGCCCAAAAGGACGTGACGCAAGCGACTATGGTGCGGAAACTGAACGCCTATGCCCGGCAGAACCGGACCAAGAAGGCCTTGGCAGAACTCGACAACATCTGTCGCACCCTCTACATCCTGGACTACATCGACGACGTCGAGTTACGCCAGAGTGTGCAGAAGGCCTTGAACCGTGGCGAGGCCTATCACCGTTTCCGTCGCGCCATCGCCTACGTCAATTCCGGCAAGTTCCGGGTGAAGACCGAATCCGAACAACAGATCTGGAACGAGTGCTCGCGGCTGATCGCCAATGCGGTCATCTACTACAACACCGCGCTGCTGTCGCGGATCTACGCTCAGAAGCAGGCCGCCGGAGATGTGGAGGCACTTGAGATCCTCAGGCACATCTCGCCCGTCGCCTGGCAGCACATCAACCTGTTCGGACGGTTCGAGTTCACGCAGACAGGGTCGCGCGTCGATCTCGATGCGCTCGCCGAGCGGTATAACGACCCGGACTTCTGGGACCGGGCACTGCGAGAAGGGGGATTGGATGAGTTGGTGTATTAGCGTCAGCTAATTTTTACCTTTTCGAGGGGTTGGGCTCAGATAGCCTAGATCTGACCGAACG
>JARRNE010000328.1:0-2305 GCA_037385305.1 Chromatiaceae bacterium
TCTTGGCGCCGCTCCCCTGTAGCCCTGCAGGGCGACCGGCCGCTGCGGGGCATCGCGGAAGGTGAAGGTGGTATTTTGCATCTCCCCATGGATGTCGATCTCCACCGAGTCGACCTCGGGCAGCCGGCTGAGGATGTAGCCGGCCATCAGGACGCCCGTCTTGTGATTCTCGGTCTCCAGTGCCGTCAGCAGCTTGTCGGCCACGATCTGGCAGCGCTGCAGCCGGTCCGGATGCTGGACCCACTCCCGGCTCATTTGCCAGCCCTTGTCCATATCCCGGTCGAGGCTGGCGAAGAGCTCCTCGCCCTGGGCAACGACCGCGTCGGGCACGTTCAGCGTGTACTCCTGCTCGTCGATGATGGCCTTGAGAATCATCCGGGTCCCCTTTCTTTACCCATGCCCACAGGGCATTCTATATGGTTGCAGCATGACATGTTGGTAACTGATCGCCCGGAGCGCGGTGCTGAACACCGTCCGCCTCTCCGTCTCCTCCGGACCCGGGTTGGGACGGGTTGGGACGGGTCAGGTCCGTGCCGTCCGCCGGTGATATGTCGGGAAGGTTGCGATGCTCTTGACGATTCCGGAGCTGTTGAATCAGGCACAGATCGAGAAGATCCGTCAGCTGCTGCAGGACGCCCCCTTTGTGGACGGGCGGTTGACAGCGGGCTTCGCCGCGGCGAGGGTGAAGAACAACCTGGAGATGCAGCCCGAGCCGGAGCGCATGCGGTTGTTGATCCGCATCACGATGGCGAGCCTGGGCCACAACGAGACCTTCCGTTTCGGCGTGCTGCCCCACCGGGTGGCCGACCCCATCTTTGCGCGCTACGACCCGGGCATGGCCTACGGCGACCACGTGGACGACCCAATCATGGGAGCGAGTGGGCCCCGTTTTCGCACCGATGCGTCCATGACCATCTTCCTCAATGCGCCCGAGACCTACGACGGAGGCGAGCTTGTGGTGCGCACCTCCTTCGGCGAGCAGCGGGTCAAGCTCCCGGCAGGGCACGCCGTCGTGTATCCCTCGTCAAGCCTGCATCAGGTGGCCCCGGTCACGCGCGGGGAGCGGTTGGTGGCTCTGACTTGGGTGCAGAGCTATGTTCGGGATCCCGCCCGACGGGAGCTGCTCTACGAGCTGAACCTCGCCCGGGAGCGGCTGCTGAAGGATGCGCCCCGCGCGGAGACCACGGGCTACGTCGACCGTTCCTAAGCAAACCTTCTGCGCATGTGGGCGGAGGTGTGATTTGGGGAGGACCGACGAACGAGGGGCGAGGGGCAAGGGCCGAGGGAGAAGGGAGGTTGGCGACGGCCAAGGGGCGAGGATGAAGAAGGCCGGCATAGGCCGGCCTTTGTTTCTTGAACGAGCTGATGTCGGAGAGACTCCGCACTTGCCCTGAGCGTGCTGCCGGGCTCGAGAGGTGACCCCCGGGTCTGGAGCCCGTACTCCTCCGCTCTTCTTCCTCGGCCCTCAGCCCTTGGCCCTTCCCCCTCATATCCCCCCTTCCGCATGACCTGGGGCAGGCCCGCGATCTTGGTGCCCTGCTTGGTGGGGGCCAGGGGGAAGAGCTGGTAGAGGTCCTTGCTGGTGAGCTTGGAGCCCCACTTCTTGCCCATCTCCTTGAGCACGATGCGCTCCATGGGCTGGTTGGCGTTGTTGTTGATGTACTCATCCCTGAGGTAGTGGATGACGTCCCAGTGCTTATCGGTGAGCTCGATGCCTTCTTTCGCCGCTAGGTCGCGGGCGACGTCCTCGTCCCAATCCATATGGTTGACGAGATAACCGGCCTCGGTGGTTTCGATGGTCTTGCCACTTACCTCAATGGACATGGTGATCTTCCCCTCGTCTTCTACTGCCGAATCTGCGGCGGATCCAGAAGTGCCTCCTGCGCCCGACTTGGGCGCAAGAGAATCAAAGCGTTCTGATTCTATGGAATTGCAGCACAGGCGTCATCCACTGGGCCTGCAATGGACTCCGGGCGCTTTCAGCCGCCCTTCTTGACGGCACCTATCCCCTTGTGGGGGATGAAGATGCCACAGCCCATCTCCCGATGCGTCCCAAGACCGGTCTGCTGGAGCCGCACCGACTCTTCCGGGGAGAGCTCCGCCAGAAGCAGGCTGCGCGTATGGAGTGGGCCGCCTGGGGTGGCCAGGGGGGCCTCTTTGCCGCACAGGGCCTTGCGTATCCGGATTCCCATGCGGCTGAGCTCCCCTGCTGCCCAGGCGAGAAACTCCGCTTCCGTATCCTCGGGGCGGGTGACGACGTAGCGGGCGAACAGCGTTGTCTCCTTGCTCAAAGGCCGCGGCTTGC
>JARRNE010000328.1:2361-6505 GCA_037385305.1 Chromatiaceae bacterium
TCCGGCGGGAGACTGCCAAGTGCTGGTCGGCTCCGTGCTCGGGGCGCTGCCATCCGTTCTGGGAGCCGGCTACGTGAACCGTATGGATGCCGACTCCTGCGGCTTCGCCGAGCCAAGGCAGGCTATCCCGGAGGGCCGCGGACAGTGCGTGGGCGTGGTCCACCGGGAGGCGCTTGCAGTCGATGGCGAACAGCACATCGACGATGTCGTCAGGCACCTGGAAGGGATGGTCGGCGTGGTCTTCTTGCCAAAACATGGTTTGGGGTCGCGGTCTTAGGGTTGGGTGTTCGTCTCTATGATTACCGTAATGGGATGGTCCGTCCCGCTCCTCCAACGAGCCCTGAGCGGGCGCCATGACCCTTAGTTGATCGGTAGCTTCGCCTGAAGGGCATCGCGGTCGAACCACCAGTCGTCCTGGACGAGGACGTCCACGACGTTGCGTAGTCGGACCAGGAACTTCTCCGGCTCCCGCAGCTCCAATTTCTGCATCCACAGATCGAACGCTGCCTGGGACTCGGCGCCACTGTGGCGTCGGGCGACATTCGCCAGCATCTGGCTGGCGAAGAACATGAGGTTCTCCCGCTGCCGGCCGGAGGCCCGCATGTCTGCCAAAAAGAGGGCTGTTGTGGCCGCCACCGCCGCGCCGTCCGCCTCGTCCGGTGTCTCATCGACGATGTGGCTGAGCAGCTCCACCGAAAGCTCCGGGTCGATGGGATAGGTCACCGCCAGCCAGATGCCCTGGCCCAGGGCGCCCAAGGAAGGGGGTTGGTCGGATTGAAACAGCACGTCGCAGGTGTCCGCTGCGGATTCGAACTCCTGCGCCGCGATGAAGACATCCAGGGCCTCACGGGCAAGCGGCCATGCCTCCGCGCCCCGCCCCAGGCCCACGAGGGTACGGGCGATCTGAAGCTGCACCTCAGCGAGGTCCTTCGACGCCGCTCCAACCCGTCGCAGATCCTCGTGCCTCTCCTGGAGTGCCAGGAGGTGCGATTCGAGCGCAGCATCCGCCGTGGCTCGGCTAAGCACGGAGTCTGCCGCCGTATCCGCGAGGGAGATTCGATTGATGTCGTAATGCTTCATCGTCTTCTCGGAGACTTCGCGCAAACCCAACACTACCTGACGAGTCCGCTGAAGGCGGCCTCGAGACGGTCCTCCCAGTTTTCTGGCGTATCTGGGTACGGAGGCTTCACATCCATCCGGAAGAAGCGCTCGCCGCTGCGGGCGATGGACTGAACGACGGGGATGAGCTCATCGAAGGTTTCGATCTCTTTGTGCGCCACCAAGATGTCACTGAGCTTTAGCATGTCACTTCCAGCTGCCTTCCGCCTGGGCCGAAGATGTGGACATCGCCTTTGGAAAACAACCAAGTCCACTTCCGCTCCCGTGCCTGCACGACGCGGCCCCTGGGCTGGTTACCATAGGGGGCGCGCGAAGCGCGCTCCGGTGCCCCCTCGCCCATTGGGACAGGGCCGGGGTGAGGGGAACGGTCATGGCGTCAGCGACTTGCATTCTCCGGGGTGGCGCCGCGGCCGGAACGTGGTCCTTGACGAACTGCTAATATTAGGAAACGTTGACTCACGGTAATTACGGCTCTAAGATCTCCTGCTACTCCCCGTTCGTCCGAGCTGGCCGGAGCGAGCTTGAGGGGTTGAGGCTGATGCGCGCCGAATCTCTATCCCAAACGGGATGGGGGGCCGTTTAGAGGCCACCCCGAAAGTGGAATGGGACTCGATGGGGTGGGATGGGTATATTAGCTACCCGTGATGGGGTCCATCCCACGGAGGCGACCAACTCGCATCGGAATCCCATCGCCACCGGCATGTGAGTGACGCGAGACCCCTCGGTCTTCAAGGGCCGTCGGCGCAGACGTAGACGAAGCTATCGAGATCCTCTTATCCGCTTCGAATAGAAAGTTAGGAGAGACAGCGCAATGGCAATCGACAAGCACCAAACCCCCATGCTCGACCAGCTGGAGACCGGGCCCTGGCCGAGCTTCATTTCAGGGATCAAGCGGCTGCGCGACCAGCACGCCGAGCCGCGCATCAATGAGATGACCAACGACCTTCTCGGCCAGTTGGAGCATTCCTACGAGACTCGGAAAGGCTATTGGAAGGGCGGCACCGTGTCCGTCTACGGCTACGGCGGCGGCATCATTCCCCGCTTCTCCGAGGTCGGGAAGGCGTTCCCAAAGTCCAAGGAGTTCCACACCCTGCGCGTACAGCCGCCGGCAGGTAATCACTACAGCACTGCGATGCTGCGTCAGCTGGCCGACAGCTGGGAGAAGCACGGCTCCGGGCTTGTGACCTTCCACGGGCAGACCGGAAACATCATGTTCATCGGCGCGGACACCAAAGCCACTCAGCACTTCTTCGACGAGATCAATGACTACGGTTTTGACCTCGGCGGCGCCGGGCCCTGCGTCCGTACCGCCATGTCCTGCGTCGGTGCGGCCCGTTGCGAGATGTCCTGCACCAACGAGCTGAAGGCTCACCGCGCCTTGGTGAACAACTTCACCGACGACGTTCATCGTCCGGCCCTTCCGTACAAGTTCAAGTTCAAGGTCTCCGGCTGTGCCAACGACTGCCAGAACGCCATCGAGCGCTCCGACTTCGCAGTGATCGGTACCTGGCGCGACGACATGAAGGTCGATCAGGGTGAGGTGAAGGCCTACATTGCGGCGAAGGGTCGGCAGTACTACATCGACAATGTCATCACGCGTTGTCCCACGCAGGCCCTGTCCCTCAACGATGATGACACCCTGGCGGTCAACAACCGTGACTGCGTGCGCTGCATGCACTGCCTGAATGTCATGCCGAAGGCCCTCCATCCCGGCGATGACAAGGGTGTCACCATCCTGATCGGCGGCAAGCGCACCCTGAAGATCGGCGACCTGATGGGCACCGTAATGGTGCCGTTCAAGAAGCTGGAGACCGAGGAAGACTACGAGGAGATGGTGGAGCTCGGCGAGACCATCATCGACTTCTGGGCCGAGAACGGTCTGGAGCACGAGCGCTGCGGCGAGATGATCGAGCGCATCGGTCTGGCCAACTTCCTGGATGGCATTGGTGTCGAGCCCGATCCGAACATGCTCAGCCATCCGCGCCAGAGCTCCTACGTCCGGATGGACGCCTGGGACGAGGCGGCCGAGTCCTGGTTCGAGCGTCAAGCCGAAGCCGGCAAGTGACTATCCGCGGCGCGGGCTCGTCAGGTCGGTCCCGCGTCCCCCGAACAAACCCCCACAGCTTGATATTTAGACTGGAGGTAAGGCGATGGCAGACATGCGTGAGCCGATCGAGTCCGGATGCCCCGATCCGTGGCAGTACATGCATCCCGTGATGCGCAAGAATTTCGGCCAGTGGAAGTATCACGACCATCCGCGCCCAGGCGTGCTGCGTCACGTGGCGTACAGCGGTGACGAGATCTGGACGGTCAGGGCCGGCACCCAGCGCATCCTGGACGTGTTCACCCTGCGCAAGCTGTGCGACATCGGCGATCAGTACGCCGACGGCTATGTCCACTTCACGCTGCGCTCCAACATCGAGTACATGGTCAAGGACGGGGCCAAGGTGGACCCTCTGATCAAGGAGCTCGAAGACGCAGGGTTCATCGTCGGCGGGACCCAGAACTCGGTGACCATGATCTCCCACACGCAGGGCTGGCTGCACTGCGACATTCCCGGCACCGATGCCTCCGGCGTGGTGAAGTCGATGATGGACGAGCTCATCGACGAGTTTCGCAACGCCAATATGCCGAATCGGGTCCACATCACCACCTCATGCTGCCAGATCAACTGCGGCGGGCAGGGCGACATCGCGATCAACGTGCAGCACACCAAGCCACCGAAGATTAATCATGACCTGGTGGCGAACGTCTGCGAGCGCCCCTCGGTCGTCGCCCGCTGCCCGGTCGCGGCCATCCGCCCGGCCATGGTGAACGGCAAGCCCTCCCTCGAGGTCGACGAGCGTAAGTGCATCTGCTGCGGCGCCTGCTACCCGCCCTGCCCCCCGATGCAGATCAACGACGCGGAGCACTCGAAGCTGGCCATCTGGGTCGGCGGTAATCATTCGAATGCCCGCGGCAAACCCACGTTTCAAAAACTGGTGGCGGCCGGCATCCCCAACAACCCGCCGCGTTGGCCCGAGGC
>JARRNE010000329.1:0-4139 GCA_037385305.1 Chromatiaceae bacterium
CTGATCGGGTACCAGGCGCGCAATACCCCGACCAGAGATCGTGGGGTGATCACCCCGACTTCGGTTCCCCCGGGTGTATTTCCCGTCAGTCGATAACCATCGAAGCTCCACTCCAGCAAGCGGCCCCGCCACCACAGGCTGGGTAGCCCCGCCCGGCTAGTCTGGACCATCGTCCCGTCGGGCAGCATCTCCAATACCGCCGGGTGCACGCCCGCCATGCGCTCCTCATGGAGGACTCGGTCTACGTTCGCGAGGTCGACCGGGTCGTCTTCCCCCAATCCAGCAGCCCGTCGCCAGCAGCGCCTGAACTCAATGCCATTAAGTTAGCCGCTACCGGCACCGTTTGTAGTTTGGATAGAAGCCTTGGAGCTTGGCCGGTTTGATTTTGCGCGGGTACGCGCGATCGGACCTCACGGCTTCGACACTCGCGGTCATCGCCAGCACTAACGCCGTGAGCAGTTGCAGGGGAGAGTCGAAGACGAACAGCCGGACCAGGTTGTCCTTCATCTTCGAGAGTGCGTTGGCGAAGTTCACTCGATAGGCGCGTTTGCGGGTTTGGTAAAGCCGATCGGCGATGGCTTGGGCCACCCACGAGAGGATCGAGGCGAGGTTCAGCACGAATATCTTGGCGTAGAAATCTTGTCGCACGACCTGGGCGCTCAGGCCGGAGAAGTTCTCGATTTCGAGCCGGCATTTTTCGCGTTTGTACCCCTCTTCCACGCCCCAGCGCAGGTGATAGAGGGGCTTGAACCATGCGCGCGGATAGGCAGCCTCATCGAGCAGCGAGGTGGCCAGCACCTCGATCTCGCCGCCTTTGAGCGGCACGCGGATCAGGCGCAGGGGGAGCGGCTCGCACGACAGCCCATAGAGCCGGCATTGTCTGCGTGCCTCGGTGCTCGGCGAGAACAGCACCACATCGCTCTTCTTGCCGCCGGCCAGGAAGTCGGTGACCTCGCGGGAGAAATCCACCGACATGCGCGCGCAGAAGTGGCGTTGCTCCTGGCGGTGCAAAGCGAACAGCCAGAAAGCCGGATAACCACGGTCATAGAGCACCAGATCGTTATCGCCGGTCGCAGCCAGATACTCACCGGCGAGCACACGCTCACCGACGTGGCGCGATTCGATGTCCGCCTCGATCACCAGGTCGTTGAGCACGTCATACAGGCGCGAGAAGCGTGCAAGCGGAACCGAGGCCCCTGTGGGCGGGGCACCGAACGTGGAGATGATGTCGTCTGTGTTAGGCAGGCGGGCGGTCGAGCCATCGACCGCCAGCAGGCGCAAACCGTGCCACAAACGCGGCGAGAAATGGCGCTGGAATCCGTCAACTAACGGCTGGTTCAGTGCCATCAGGGCACGGGGATTGAGCTTCTTGCGTGCCTGGCAGAACGCCGAAGGGGTCACTGCCTCAGCCAGTGGCTGGTCATGGAGAATCTCGAAGAAACGACCCAGCTCATCGGTAATGCTGCCCTTGCGCAGGTTCAACAGCATAGCCACCAGAAGGGGCAGCGGGAGTGATCGTTGGCGGGTGAAATCTGAGGCGTGATTGCGGGCAGACTCCGCAAACTCCTCGGAGCACAAGAATTCTTTTATGGGCACATAAAGGAATTCAAATCTGACCGATAAGCTGGGTTTCTATTGCGGTAGGCTGGATCTTCTTGGGCTTGATGACCATGGTTTTGCTCTTTATCCGAGTGGTTGATAGTGCCGATTATTATAACAAATACAGCTTGTTATGCGTTAACTGAATGGCATTGGCGTCGAACCCACCCCCCTTACCACTGAGTATTACCCATATCTCCCCTCCCCGAGGCCGCGTTGGGCATCCATGGCCAGCACGAAGTCGGCGGCCCGCTGTAGCCCTATCCACAAGGTTTGAGGCCCGGGGAAGCCGTCGGACTTGCGGTTGAGGAAACCGCCGAGACCGGCGACCCTGCGCACCATCTGATCCAGTGTCGGCGGGGTGTCGGGTGGGGGCTTGCGCTCGGTGACGATATAAACCGCTTGCCACTCCGCCTGCTCGAAGACGACGTCACAAGGCATCTCGGGGCATTCGCGCCCGAGCATGGTGAGGAACAACACCCGCCAGGCGATAATCATGTAGAAGGCGAGCGCCGGTTCCAGGCGTTCGAGCTTCTCCAGCTGTAGCTTTTCGATACGGCAGCCACTTTTCAGAATTCTGAAAAAAACTTCAATTTGCCACCTGCAGAGATACCATTGCAGCTTCTCCAATGCTTGCTCGGGGGTCTCCACGGGCAGGTTGGTCAGCAGCAGCCATTCGACCGGCTCCTCGCCGGCGGGCGGCTGGGGCTCGGTGGCGAGGATGGCGGTGACTTCGACGTCGGGCAGCGTGCGGTCGGGGCGGTGGGGAGCCGGGAGCGTGACACGCACGACCTGGATCTGTTGGTGGACCGTGCGGGCTTTGCACCCGCGGGTAGCGGGCCGCTCGAAGGTGGTCTCGGCGAGCACCGGCGCATCGGCCAAGTGTCGGCGCAAGGTCTTGTCATCGCCCAGCACCCGGTCGTGTTGGCCGCGCACCAACCAGTCGGCGGCCGATTCCGGGCACGGGGCCTCGACGAACAGGTCGTAGATGTCGGCCTCGCGATCGGCGACATAGGTCAGGCGGGTGTCGGGCAGTTGCTCGGCCAATTCATTGACCCGCTGGTAGCCGTCCACCCAACGCACGCTCTCTTTCTCTTCCAGAGGACGGTTGGCGTCCTTGTGTTGTCCCAGGCTGCCTGGCTCGCGCGTCCAGGTGTACCCATCGAGCAACCCCAGGCACAGCCGCTCGGGGGTCAGCGCGAGCGTCGGGTGTAGGTACAGCCCCTGGCGGATCTCGAGGTTGAGCGGCCCCAGGCCCTGCATGGAGGGTTTGCCGGTGTAGTCGATCTCGCTGGTGTCCTGAATGCACAGCACACGCGGGTGTTCGCGCATCCGCGCGACGGTATTGGCGATGTGTGGGGCGAGCACCGCCTCGGCGGTGACCTTGGGGGTGTCGAACAGCCGATAGGCGGCACGCGTCTCGCTCCAACCGTTGCAGGCGGCGGGAATGCTCACCATGGGTTTGTCCCCCAGTCGTTCCAACAGGCGCCGGGCGCGTCGGTTCAGGCGCTGATCACCCAGATCGATGCCGTAAAACTCCTCGGCCAGCGCGCTCATGCCGCCACCCCCAGTGCCCGACGGAAGTCCGCCGCCAGCGGGTAGACGTAGACCGCCTTGCGCGGCAGCGCCGCGCGGTGGGCCACATCGCACTTGCCCCGACCTTGGGTCTCGCCCAAGTAGAGCCAGTTGGCCGCCCGGTAGCAGGTGGCGCGAAAGCGTGGGATCTCCACAAACGTTTCCAGCAGCACCGGCCGTTCGCCGTAGCGCGCGGCAAAGTCCTCGGCCACCTGACGTGCCGACAGCGCCAAGACCTTGGAGGCCAGATTGCGCACCTGAACCCAGGGCAACAGGAGAAACCTCGCGTTGTTCAGCACCCGTCCCAGGTGCGCTTCGCGCCCCGCCCGGTCCCAACCGATCCAGCAGTCGCGAGAGGCCACCTTCCAGGCCGCCGCCCCGAAGCCCAGCGCCCCCAGCAGCCCTTGGTCCGACTCGATCAGGTAGCGTACCTGCGCGCCCGGCAGGGGCGTGTAACCGAGGTAATGGTAACGGTCGATCAATCCGTTCCAGAGCCGCGAGGCGGCCTTGTCAGTCACCGGCGAGAGCCGCAGTCCGGACAACGCCCCCGCACATCCGCCCAACGGCCGCTCTTGCGGCCAGTCCTTCGGACCCTGCTTCAGGGTCCGGCCATTGCCGTTGCCCCTCGTCGGTGCCGGCAACGCGATAATCCCCGCCCGATGCAGCCGCAGCAGACCCACCCGGGCGCTCATCAGTTTCGGCTGCCCCAGCGTGTTGGTCCACTCCAGCGCCCGGCACACCCTCCGGGCAATCTCTGAGCGTATCGGCGGATTGGCTAAACGGATCTCCCGACGGATCGTCTCCACATCCGCCGCGCTCAGCGGCCGTCCACATAGCTTCTCCGGGATCTGCTCACCCATCGTCCGCCCCTCGTGTTTGTGATGGGGGCGATTTCATCAGAAATCCGCTGGCGTGTCCAGCCACGGAATCTGCATGTTACGAGATGTGGTTAATAGTCAGGGTAT
>JARRNE010000330.1:0-6020 GCA_037385305.1 Chromatiaceae bacterium
CTGGAGGGTGGTCGCCGGTTGTTGGCTGATGGGCACGCTGCGCTTTGCCCATCCTACGATGGCCGTGTCGGCGAGTTTGCCCCTTCCCCCTGCCGGGGGGGAGGGACCATGGCCTGAAGCTTCATGAAGGGTGCAGCGTCGGGACAAGGCGCGGAGGCTGTCCGCGTAGTCGCGTAACGCCTTGCCTGTGTGGCTGGTCGGGTGCTCCGAAATCCGCGCCGGCGTTCCCGCGCAAACCAGCTCCCCGCCGCCGTCGCCTCCCTCGGGCCCCAGGTCGATGATCCAGTCCGCCGCCCCGATCACCTCCAGGTTGTGCTCGATGACCAAGACGGAATGGCCTCGGCGCAGGAGCCGGCGGAAGGCCTTCAGGAGCGTGGCGATGTCGTCGAAGTGAAGGCCGGTGGTGGGCTCGTCCAGCAAGAACAGCATGCCCCCCTGGGCCTTGGCGCGTTTGCGTGCCCTGGCCAGGTGGCCGGCCAGCTTGAGGCGTTGGGCCTCACCCCCCGAGAGGGTGGGCACGGGTTGCCCGAGGCGCAGGTATCCGAGGCCCACAGCCTGCAGGGGCTCCAGTCCGGCGCGAACATCCGCATGATCGGCGAAGAAGATCAGGGCCTCGGTCACCGTCAGCTCCAGGACCTCGGCAATGGAGCGCCCCGACCCCGACCCCTTGGGGAACAGACGCACCTCCAGGACGGGGGCGCGGTAGCGCTTCCCGTCGCAGTCCGGGCAGCGCAGGTAGATGTCGGAGAGGAACTGCATCTCCAGGTGCTCGAAGCCCGACCCACCGCAGGTGGGGCAGCGGCCGTTGCCGGAGTTGAAGCTGAAGGTGCCGGCGGTGTAGCCGCGCTCCCGGGCCAGGGGCTCGGCAGCGAAGAGCTTGCGGATGGGGTCCATTGCGCCCACGTAGCTCGCCGGATTGGAGCGGGAGGTCTTGCCGATGGGGGATTGGTCCAGGAGCACGGCTTCGGCGATCTGCTCGTGGCCCTCGACACCCGCGTGCTCGCCCGGGCTGTCCTCCGGGCTCCCCTTGAGCTTGGCCAGGGCATTGAAAAGGATGTCCTGCACCAGGGTGGACTTGCCCGAGCCCGATACCCCGGTCACCACCACCAGCCGATTCAGCGGGATCTCGACGTCGATTCCCTTCAGGTTGTGGGCGGCGGCCCCGAGGATCTTCAAACGGGGGTCCCCTGGGGCGGGCGGACGCGGCTCCCCGGGCTCCGCCACCCGCCGGCGACCCGCCAAGTAGTCCGCGGTCAGGGAGTCCCGCGCCTGCAGCAGCTCCCCCGGGGTGCCCTGGAAGACCAGCTCTCCGCCGCGCTCCCCCGGACCCGGTCCGATGTCCAGGATACGATCCGCCGCCAGCATCGCCTCCGGGTCATGCTCCACCACCAGCAGGGAGTTGCCCTGGTCCCTCAGTCCATGCAGGATTCCCACGACCCGGTCCATGTCCCGGGGGTGCAGGCCGATGCTGGGCTCGTCCAGCACGAACAGAGTGTCCACCAGCGAGGTGCCCAGCGCGGTGGTGAGATTGATGCGCTGGACCTCGCCCCCGGATAGGGTGCGGGACTGGCGGTCCAGGGTGAGGTAGCCGAGGCCCACCCTGCACAGGTACCGCAGCCGTGAGTGGATGCCTTCGAGCAAGAGGTCGAAGGCATGGCCGCCGGCGCTCCGCCCCCTCGTCTCACGCGAGGCCCCTTCCCCCGGGGCGAGCTGCAGGTCGTCGAAGAAGTCCCGGCAACGCTCGATGGGCAGGCGCATCAGGTCGTGGATGGCGAGGCCCGGCAGATCGCGCCAAGCCGTGTCGTCCGTGCTCACGCGGGCGTGCCGGAAGCGCGCCTCGGGATCCAGCACCGCGTCCGCGTCCTCCTTGGTTCCGATCCGCCAGTCGAGGGCCTCATCCTTCAGGCGGGCACCGCCGCAGGCCCCGCAGAGGTCATAGGAGCCCAGCCAGTCGAAGAAGCGGCGTATTCCATACCAGACCCCCTGATCCCAGCCGCCTTCCCCCTCCAGCACCCATTGGCGGTCCGTTTCCGTAAGGTCCCGCCAGGGGACGTCCGTGGGGATGCCCCGGCGATGGGCGAACCCCATGAGGTCCTCCTGGACCTCGGAGTAGCTGTCGGACTGGATCGGCTTGATGGCCCCCTCGATCAGGGACTTTCCCGGGTCGGGCACCACCAGGTCCCAGTCCACGCCGATGGTGCGGCCGAACCCGCGGCAGGTCTCGCAGGCCCCGACCGGGGAGTTGAAGGAGAAGAGATTGGGAATCGGGTCGCGGTACGAGATGTCGCAGTAGGGGCAGTGCAGCTCGGTGGAGAATCGCCAGGGGTTGCCGGGCGTGTTGTCCTGGTCCAGGGGATAGACACGGGCATGACCGTGGCCGTGCTCCAGGGCGGCCTCGAGCGCCTCGATGCCGCGGCCACGGTTCTCCGGGGTGAGACGCAGCCTATCCTGGATGACCTCGAAGGCGCCGGCTTCCTCCCGGAGTATCCGGATATAGCCCTGCTGGGCGAGCAGCTGCCGGATCTCTTCGTGGGAGAAGCTTTCCGGCACCGGCACTCGAAAGGCGATGAGCGCGCGCGCTCCTTCTCCCTCAGCCAGGTGCAACAGCTCGTGCCATGCACTCTCGGGCGTGTCCCGGCGCACCGCCCGGCCGCAGCCGCGGCAAAAGAGGCGGGCCGCCCGGGCGAACAGGAGCTTCAGATAATCGTTCAGCTCCGTCATGGTCCCAACGGTGGAGCGGGAGGTGCGGACCGGGTTCGTCTGGTCGATCGCGATGGCCGGCGGAATGCCCTCGATGCGGTCCGCCCTCGGCCGGTCCATGCGGTCCAGGAACTGGCGCGCGTAGGGCGAGAAGGTCTCGACATAGCGCCGTTGCCCTTCCGCGTAGACGGTGTCGAAGGCGAGGGACGACTTCCCGGAGCCGGAGACCCCCGTCACCACGATCAGCTCGCCAAGGGGCAGGTCCAGGTCGAGACCCTTCAGGTTGTTCTGTCGTACCCCGCGGAGGCGGATGCAGTCCTGGTCGTGGGCCATGTAGTCGATAGTGTGAGAGTCCTGGGCAGCGCGTTCCGCTTATCCCTTGCACCCTCCGGCGCAAAGGGCCGGGGTGAGGGGAGCGGTCATGGTGGCGGCGACGTACACTGCCCGGGATGGCGCTGGCGCCATGACCGTGAGCGGTGTTTGGCGGCTCGAGCACCGCAGCCAAAACCATCCCATAATGCCACGGCGGCGGAAGAGGGCCTAGGGAAGCACTGATCTATTCGGCGGCTGGTGGGGCGTATTCGACGAAAGCAGCGCCCTGCAACGCCATAGGCGCGGCATAACGTGACTGATCAGCGCTTTTCTAAGGAGGCCCGAGCCGCCGCTGCCTACTTCGCCGCGCTTGGCACCCCTCGATCGTGGAAGGGCTCGGGGGTGCCCGAGAGCTGGCTGTATTGGAACGGCTCCCGCTCGTCCGCTGTCACCAGCACGAACCAAGGCGCCTCCCATCGCGTGAACGCGCTCCTGAACTTCGCCTATGTGCTCCACGCGGGCCGACTCGAACGAGGGCTCACCGTTGCCGGGCTGGACCCGCACGCGGGGTTTCTCCACGCGCCGGACGATAGGCGCGCATCGCTCGCGTGGGATCTCCTGGAGTTAGTTGCTGCGGGCCGATACCGAAGCGGCTGTCCCGGACTTCGTGCAGTCGCAGCGCTGGAAGCGGCGGGACTACGCTGCGAATCAGCGTGGGCAGGTCTTCCTGTCGGACGCTCTCGCACGGGTGGCGGCGCAGCGGCTTTGGCTGCCTGCGGCGGCGGTGGACGATGCGGCCGCGTGGCTGATGCGGCGGCTGGGGCAGCACCAAGCCTAGCAAGGTGGGTCGGAATTTGCCGCTCAGACAGGGTGGTTTGGTGCGGCCCTGGCTGCGTGAGCCTGGGGTTTCCTTCCGGCAGTGCTGGGCGGCTAACGACCCGCAGCAGATGCCCAGAAACACCATGGGTACGTTACTGTAAAATTTTCTGACAGTGGGTCGGAGGCCCCGCATCAGCGGCGGTCCGCAGACGACCCATTCCAGCCACTGGGCTTGCGTCGCTCGGCGGCAGGTGAAGAGCAGGTGAAGAAGTGACACCGAACATTATCGGCGAAGAAGAAGGACTCCCCGGCGGTCGCCGGGAAGCCGAGAGGTTCCTTCAAGTCGCATCTGGCGCTAAAGTGCACCAAAAAGGAGATCCGTAATGGCCGTCAGCGTCAAGCTGTCCGAAGAGTTCGTCAACCAGGCGAAGCACTATGCCCGGGTTGAACATCGCTCGGTGCCCAAGCAGATCGAATACTGGTCGCAGATCGGCAAGATCGCCGCAGAGAACCCGGACCTGCCATTCTCGGTGATTCGCGACATCCTGATCGCCGATCAGGAAGAGGCAGTTGGCGAGTACCAGTTCGGCTGATGCGCCTGCTCGTTACACCGACCTTCGCGCGCGCGGCCAAGAAGCTCCATCGCGGGCAGAAGGCCGATCTCGACGAAGCGGTGAGGATCATCGCGAACGATCCCGGGATTGGAGAGGCCAAGGTCGGTGACCTCGCCGGTGTCCAGGTCTACAAGTTCCGTATGGCTAACCAACTGTGCCTGGTCGCCTACCGGGTCCTGGACGCAGACACCGTCAAGCTCCTGATGGTCGGTCCACACGAGAATTTCTACCGAGACCTCAAGCGCGTGGATTGCCGCAGCCCTTCAGCTGGGGGTGAGCGGCCGGAATTGCCCGGTTGCTGCCGGTCGGGCTAGCCTCGACGGCCTGCGTGGGCCGAAGCTCCGCAGCCGACCCGAACCTACCACTGGGCTTAGGGCCGCCAGCGACAGCTTAGGAGCCAACAACGGACATGTCTCTAGGCCGGAATGCCCGCAGGATCGGGCTCCGGCCGCCGTTTGCTGAGATGCAAAGATGAAAGACCTGTACCCCATCGCTGCATGTGATAATCATCTAGCTGACCCCTCCCCCAGGCCCCGTTATCCTTCCTTCCGTCCGTCAGAGATCCAGCGGACTCTTGCGCTCCTTGGCGGTCAGGCTCGGGAGCGTGTGCGTATAGATCATCGTCGTTCTGACGTCGCTGTGGCCGAGCAGCTCCTGGATCGTGCGGATGTCGTAGTGCGCCTGGAGCAGGTGGCTGGCATAGCTGTGGCGCAGCGTATGGGCGCTGGCCCGCTTGCGCAGCCCGGATTGCCGCACCGCGTCCTTGATCGCCCGCTGGACCTGTGCATCGTGCAGATGGAAGCGGCGGTGCTCACCGGCGCCCGGGACCACCGTCAGCGTCTTGGCCGGGAACAGCCATTGCCAGGCCAGCTCCTTGGCCGCGTTCTTGTACTTGCTGCCCAATGCCGTCGGCAGGAAGGTCCCGGCATAGCCGCGGGAGAGATCCTCCTGGTGGACATGGGCGACCATCTCCAATTGGAGCTCGATCTCGGTGCGAAGGGCTTGCGCCAGCGGGACCGTTCGATCCTTCTTGCCTTTTCCGTCGTGGATGGTCACGACCATCATCTCCAGATTCAGGTCCTGGACCCGCAGCTGCAAGCACTCGAATAGCCGAAGACCGCAGCCGTACAGCAGCCTCGCGACCAGGTCATACGGATAGCTCAGGGCAGCGAGCAGCTGGTCGACCTCCCGGCGGGACAGGACCACCGGGATGTACGGCTTGCGCTTCGCCCGGACCACGCCCTCGACCTGGCCGAAGTCCTTCTCCAGCACATGGCGGAACAGAAACAGCAGCGCGTTGAAGGCCTGATTCTGGCTCGATGCGGCCACGCGCCTCTCCACTGCCAGGAAGCTCAGAAAGGCCTTGACGTCGTCCGTGGTCAGCGCGGCTGGATCGCGGCCCTGCGTGAAGCCCTGGAGCTTTCGCGTCCAGGAGCGATAGGACGTGAAGGTCTTCGGGGAATAGTGGCGGACCTTGATTGCGGATTCGAGCTTCTTGTAGACGGCTGGCCAATCGAGATCGGGTCGCTCTGTTGCGACGTTCTGAGATTGTTCTGGGATGGGCTCAGTCGTGGT
>JARRNE010000331.1:0-4126 GCA_037385305.1 Chromatiaceae bacterium
GGGTAGCCCGCGGAAGGTCCGCAGGGCCTGAGCCATCGGCTCCGACGGGAGGCCGCAGGCGTGCCCCACCGCAAGCGCCGCCAGCGCATTCGCCAGGTTGTGGCGTCCCGCCAGGGCCACAGCCCGAGCCGGCAAAAGGGGGTGAGTGCCCTGGGCGAGCCAGGGCTCTCCCCCCCGATCGAGGAGCCCGAAGTCACCCTCCACCGGGTGACCAAGCGTGAATCCGCAGACCTTCCGGACAGCGGTGGCCATCGGCACCACCCTGGGGTCGTCGCGGTTGACAACGGCCGTCTCGGCGAGCCGCAGAATTCGCGCCTTGGCCGCCGCATAGGCCGCAAGATCCGGGTAACGGTCCATGTGATCCGGCGAGACGTTGAGCACCGCCGCCGCGCGGAGGGCGAGAGACTCGGTTGTTTCCAGCTGGAAGCTCGACAGCTCCAGGACGTAGAGCTCGACGGCGGGGTCCAGCAAGTCGAGGACCGGCTCGCCCAGGTTGCCGCCCACGCCTGCCCGCAGTCCGGCCATGTGCGCCATCTGACCGAGGAGGCTGGTGACCGTACTCTTGCCATTGGAGCCGGTCACGGCCGCCACGGGCGCCCTCGCAGCCCGGGCGAAGAGCTGGATGTCTCCCACCACCGCGACGCCCCTGGCCAAGGCCGCCGCCACCAGGGGCTCTGAAAGGGGGACACCGGGACTTAGCACTAGCCGGTCGGCTGCGGCGAACACCTCAGGGCGAAAGCCGCCAACGAAAACAGCCACGTCGGGCATCTCCCGGCGGAGCCGCTCGAGGACGGGGGGGACAGGCCGGGAGTCCGTCGCGGCCACCCGCGCCCCCAGTCCACGCAAATAGCGGACGCAGGAGAGCCCCGTCTTGCCGAGCCCAACGACCAAGGTATTGCTGAAGGGCTCGGGGCCTGCGGCTAGCGGCGGGCTGGCGGCAGTGTGAGCTGAATACCTCGGCATCGCTGCTCTCCCCCTCAGCGGATCTTCAGGCTCGCAAGACCGATGAGGACCAGGATCACGGTCATGATCCAGAAGCGGACGATCACGCGCGGCTCGGGCCAACCCTTGAGCTCGAAATGGTGATGCAGAGGGGCCATGCGGAAGATGCGCCGACCGGTCAGCTTAAAGGAGCCCACCTGCAGCATCACCGACAGGGTTTCCGCCACGAATACCCCACCCATGATCAGGAGGACCACCTCCTGCCGGGCAGCCACGGCAACGACGCCGATCGCTGCGCCGAGGGAGAGCGCCCCAACGTCGCCCATGAACACCTGGGCCGGGTAGGTGTTGAACCAAAGGAACCCAAGTCCGGCCCCCACCAGGGCACCGCAGAAGACCATCACCTCACCGAGACCGGGGATATAGGGGATCTTCAGGTAGGTGGCGAAGTCGACGTTCCCTGCGGCGTAAACGAAGATGGAGAGCGCGCCCGCGACCAAGACGGTGGGCATGACCGCCAGACCGTCGAGACCGTCTGTAAGGTTCACGGCGTTGCTGGAGCCGACGATCACAAAGTAGCTCAGAGCGATGAACCCCGGGCCGAGCCGCAGAGAGAAGTCCTTGAGATAAGGAATCAACAGAGCGGTCTCAGCCGGGGTAGAGGCGACCTCGAATAGGTAGACCGCCGCCGTCGTCCCGACCACGGACTGCCAGAAGAACTTGTAGCGGGCGGGCAGCCCGCGGGGATTCTTGAGGACCAGCTTCTTGTAATCGTCCACTAGGCCGATCACGCCAAAGGCCAGAGTAACCAGCAGAACCAGCCAGACGTAATGGTTGGAGAGATCGGCCCACAGCAGGGTGCTCACTCCCACCGCCACGAGGATCAGGGCGCCCCCCATGGTCGGCGTTCCGGTCTTGCTGAGATGAGTCTCGGGGCCATCGTCCCGGACTGTCTGGCCGATCTTGTACAGGGTGAGCCGCCGGATCATCGAGGGCCCCACGAGGAAGGCAATCGTGAGGGCGGTGAGCACCCCCAGGATCCCCCGCAGGGTCAGGTAGCGAAACACATAGAAGGCGCTGTCGAAGTGCCCCAGCCAGTTGGTCAGATACAACAGCACGGTGCACCTCCCTGCCAGAACGCGCCGGTGGGGGCAGACGATGGCCGGCTCATGCCGCGCTGCCTCCCCGCTCACGTAGGGCCTGAACCACCTGGGCCCGGTCGCTGAAGTCGACCTTGAGCTCTCCCATGTCTTGGACTGTCTCGTGACCCTTCCCCGCCACCAGCACGATATCCCGCTCGGAGGCCGTAGCGATGGCCAACCGGATGGCCAGACCCCGCTGGCGCTCGATCTTCAGGTCCGCCGGACATCGGACGCCCGCCAGGATCTCGGCAATGATCTGATCCCCGTCTTCGTGCCTCGGGTTATCGTCCGTCAGGATCACGCGGTCGCTCAGTCGCTCGGCGATCTCGCCCATCAGCGGGCGTTTACCGCGGTCGCGCTGCCCGCCGCAGCCGAAGACGGCGACAAGGCGACCTTTGGTGTGCGCACGCAGACTGGTGAGGACCTTTTCCAAGGCATCCGGCGTGTGGGCGTAGTCCACGACCACCAACGGCTGGCCACCCCTCCCGAAGCACTCCATGCGCCCGGGGACGCCCCTGACCGCGGAGAGCAGCTTCAAGGCCCGCGCAAGGGGAAGGCCGCGCGCAAGCAACACCCCAAGCACCGCAAGCAGGTTAGCGGCATTGAAACGTCCGAGGACGCCGACCTTAAGCTCACCGCTGCCCGCGGTCGTGTGGATCTCCAGACGAAGCCCGCGCGGGCCGGGGCTCAGCTGTCGGGTGTGCACCAGGAGGTCGCAACGCCCAGGCAGAACCGGATTCGGCTGCAGACTGTAGAAGGCGACCGCCACCGCCGGGGCCAGTTCCGAGAGGATCCTCGGGCTGAGGGGATCATCCAGATTGAGGACCGCCCAGCGCAGGCCGGGAGAGCGGAAAAGCTTGGCCTTGGCGGCCGCATAGCTCTGCATATCGAGGTGATAGTCCAGGTGATCGCGGCTGAGGTTGGTAAACACGGCGTAGGCGAATCGCACCGCCTCGGCCCTGCTTTGATCCAGGGCGTGGGAGGAGACCTCCATTGCCACCGCCTCCGCCCCTTGTCCGCGCAGCAACGCCAAGGTCTCCTGAAGACTGACCGGGTCCGGCGTCGTATGGGCGTCAGCTGCCAGCGCCCCGGGAAAGCCGCATCCGACCGTCCCCACAATGCCGCAGCGGAGCTCCGGCACCAGGGCCTCGGCCAGGTCGTGAGTGACACTCGTCTTACCGTTGGTGCCGGTGACACCAATCACCTCGAATGCCGCACTCGGCTTCCCGAAGAACCGGTCGGCGATCGCGCTAGCCCAACGCGCCAAGTCTGGGACCGGAATCACCGGGATGCCGAGCCCAGCCGCAATCCCCGAGAGGTTCCAACGCTCGTCGGGCTCGGCGGCGATCGCCACCGCACCGCGACGACAGGCCTCCTCGGCGAACGCCAGTCCATGGCCAGCGGTACCGCGGCAAGCAAGGAACAACCCCCCTGGCTCGACCCGGCGGCTATGCAGGGTCAACTGCCCGACCCTCACGTCGGTATCCGCTGGGACGGCTGCCAGCCCGGAGAGCAGGTCCGACAACAACCAGGGGCGCGGGATGCGCGGGGCCGGCATCATCGCTGCCCCTCCGTACCGGCCAGCAGGAGGACCTGCGTGGGGTTGTCCGGGGGAACGTCGTAGAGACGCAGGGCATCAGTCATGACGCGGGCGAACACGGGGGCAGCGACCAGGCCTCCGTAGTACCCCCAGCCTTGCGGCTCGTCGACGACGACGACCATCACAAAGCGCGGGTTGCTGGCCGGCACCATACCGGCGAAGACTGCCAGGTAGCGCCCCGCTGCGTATCCGCCGTGGGCCGCTTTCTTGGTGGTCCCGGTCTTGCCACCACCCGGTAGCCGGTGATCTCGGCGAGCCGAGCAGTGCCCTCCCTGGAGACCACTGTCTCCATCATGGCCCGAACTTTGAGCGCCGCGCTGGTTGTGATGATTCGGACCGCCGCCGGCGGCGCGTTCCGTTTCAAGATGGTGACCGGTCGGCGGACCCCCTCTGCCGCCAGCACGGAGTATGCCTGGGCGAGCTGCAGGGCGGTGACGTTGAG
>JARRNE010000332.1:0-4105 GCA_037385305.1 Chromatiaceae bacterium
CTGGAACGACTTCCAGGGCGATGCGCGCGCCGCCGCCCGTGGCCGCTTCGGCTTCGACTCCCGGGGCTACGTTATCGGCTTCCGGCTCCTCTGTTCCGTCCCCATCGACCGCTGAGGGCTGGATGTCTGCCCACTGATCGCTGATCCGCTGTTCACTGAGCCCGCTCGCCTGGGCGAGCGGGCACGGCGAGCGCAGCGAGCCGCGCGATTTTCTTGTCCGGGTATTCGGCCTTGCGCCTCTGCCAAGACGAGCTATATTTGGATTGCCGTGACAACGGTGGGGCGCCCCGGCAATGACGGCGTGCGTTGCGCGGCGGCTCCTGGAACAACAACCAGGGCAATGCGCGCGCCGCCGCCCGTAACCGCAACGACATCGACAACCGGAACAACGATATCGGCTTCCGGCTCCTCTGTTCCGTCCACATCCCCCTCCGGACCCGAAGGCCGACAGGCCCGGCCGACCAAGGTTTGCCGGGTGCGGCGGGCACCGGGGGGATGGCGCGGGTGCGTCCCGTCCGCACGCCGACCTCGGCGTCGGGCGCATATCGAAGCGAGGCGCCGCCTGGGCGTGAGCCCCGCGGCGCCTCATCCCCGCTCGCTGGCGGCCTGCCGGATCCAGCCGCCGAGCAGCCGGCCGATCTCCGCCACCAGGCGGCTGACATGCTCGTACTGGCCGTCCGAGAGCCAACGCCAGCGAGGAAGACGCGCTTCTCAGCGCCCAGGCCGATGACTTGGCACTGGGCCGCTCGGACAGGGAGCGGCGGAGTGCCTATCGGGCGCTCTTCGATACTGAGCTCGACCAAAACACCATGACGCAGATGCGCGAATGTCTGCAGACCGGAACCCTACTCGGAAACGACCGTTTCCGCGCCCAGAGCGAGCAGGCGCTCGGCCGCTCGGTCGGCCTCTCCGGACGGGGACGGCCAAAGAAGCGTGTCGAGGAGGACGGCGCAGCGAGCCGGAGCTTCGGGAAACAGCTACCGCTCGAAGGCGTTGGGGAAATGTGACGACCGCGAAGGGCTCTGCCCCACAGGAGATCATTGGAGCTTCGCAGCATCCTGACCGCCGACGGCAAGGAGGTAAGCGTCTTCTCCGGCAGGCTGATGCGCTAGCTCCGCGGTCTGAGCTCCTGGTAGTGGTTCGACCCTTTTCCCTACCCGGTTCCCGGTGTCGCCGGCCGGTAACGGAACAGATGCCAGACATGGATGGGTTTCTCGCATCTTGGTGTGGCGTCTCCCACCGCCTCTAAGCCCAGGTCCCGGCAGTCGTACAGCTCCTGCTCGCCATGGACGCGGAAGCCGGGGATCGTCGGACTTACGGGGCGGCTGGTGATCAGGTAGAAGCCTCCGGCCCGGTCTATCACAGCCAGGGATGGGGGCTTGGCTACAGCGCCCAGGAGGTACTCCGACGGCCGGGTGATACCGGGCCACTGGCCCACGTCCAGACCTGGCGCGTAGAAGTGCAGCATGGCCGTCAACTGATAGCGGTCCGCGAAGACGGGTGCGTGGAGCTGCGCGGCCCGCATCGCCAGCTCCTTATAGCCGTGGGTCTCCCGGGCGATGCGCTCCAGGCGCGAGGGCAGCGGAGGAAAACCGGTCGCCGCACATATGACGTAAACGCTGATGACCAGCACATTGAGCCCGGCCGCAGCCAGCGTCAAGCCTGGTGTCCGCCTCAGCGCAATGGCCGCGAGAGGCGCCGCGGAGAGGAGGTACACCCCGGGCCAGTTGGGCTCGACGTTGCTGAGGCCTGAGATTAGCCCGAAGAATCCCAGGGGGACGAGGGTCGCGGTCACCAGCAGCTCGAGGGCCGTGTCGTCCAGCGTTCCCCGCAGTTGGGCGCGGAAGCCGGACCCACCGCGTCGCGGCCGCAAGGTCAGCAGCAACGGGATCAGGATGAATCCCCAAAGGACCGACTGCGTTCCGAGATAGTCTGCCACCCCCTCCACCCGCTCCACGGGGGTCCGGGGCGTCTGCCGTTCGGGCGGTGGCGTTTGCCGAACGGCGGAGGGCAACGGGCTGCTCACCAGGGCACTCGTCTCGGTGGCGAACCCGTGCCCGAGCTGGAACCGCATGGTCACCCAGTGGTTCTCCGCGTTCCACAGGATGTTGGGCAGGAAGACCAGCAGTGCCACGAGGCCCCCCAGGTAGGGCCAGCGTGTCCGCAGCGCCCGCGGGTCCGCCCACAGGACGGCCAGCAGAAACACCGGCCCGATGAGCACCATGGTGTATTTGCCCAGCAGCCCGAGGCCGGTTCCAAACCCCGCCGTAAGCCAGCGCCATCGGGTCCCCTGCAGTGCCGCCAGCCCCTCGTTCAGGGCGATTGCCCAGCACAGGGCGAGGACGGTGTCCGGCGTGGTGACGACACCGGATACCAGCGCCGGCAGGGTGGCGAAGGCGAGGACCAGAGCCACCAGCAGCTCTTCTCCCGCGCGCAGTCCGCAGGCGCGGTAGAACCGCAGCAGGACCAGGAGCGTGAGGGTCGCGGCAAGGACCGTCCCCAGGCGAGCGGCCAGGGCCGAGGCGGGGATCAGCCGGGTCCCGATGCCCAGCAGGGCCACACCCGGCGGGTGGTCGAAGTAGCCCCAGGCGAGGCTGCGTGCCCAGTCGTAGTAGTAGGCCTCGTCGAGGGTCACGGGCAGTCCCCAGGCGACGGCGATGCGCCAGAGGGTCATGCCGACAATGGCCGGCCAAAGCCAGCGACCGAGGTCTCGCACTGCAGGGTCACGCTCGCTCTCTTGCACTACAGGCTCCAGATGGTTGCGGTGACGTGCCAATTGCGATGTACAAGCGCACGCCATGGGCGCCACGCCGTGTAGAATGGCGGGCCGCGGAGAAGCAGACGAAGCAGACGCCGAATTCTAGCCGACTGCGCCCAATCCCCGGGGCCGACCGGCCCGAGATCGAGACCATGCCAGACCAAGAGAGCCCTCCGGTACCCTGTCCGGCGCCGGAGCTCGCCGTTATCGTTCCCACCTACAATGAGCGCGACAACGTGGACGCGATCGTCCGCCGGCTCGAGCAGTGCCTCAGGGGCATCGAATGGGAGCTGATCTTCGTGGACGACGACTCCCCCGACGGCACCTGGCGGCGGGGGCGGGAGCTTGCGCGGGGCGACTCGCGGATTCGGGTCGTGCAGCGCATCGGCCGCCGCGGCCTCTCCTCGGCCTGCATCGAGGGGATGCTCGCCACCTCCGCCACCTATCTGGCCGTCATGGACGGTGACCTCCAGCACGACGAGACGCTCCTCCCCCGGATGCTCGACACCCTGAAGCGGGAGGACCTGGACATCGTGGTCGGGAGCCGCTACGCGGCCGGCGGCGGCCTGGGCACCTGGGACGAGCGTCGGGCCTCCATGAGCCGCTTCGCGAGCCGCCTCGGTCGGAAGCTGATCAAGGCGGATCTCGAGGACCCCATGAGCGGGTTCTTCATGCTGCGGGCCGATACCTTGGAGGAGTGTGTCCGCGGGCTGAGCGCAGTCGGGTACAAGATCCTTCTGGATATCTTCGCGTCGGCCCCGCGGCCTCTCCGATTCCAGGAGATCCCCTACCAGTTCCGGGAGCGGACCGCCGGCACCAGCAAGCTCGACAACGCGGTCCTGTGGGAATACCTGCTGATGCTGGTGCAGAAGGCGATCGGGCCGGCCATCCCCGTGCGCTTCATCGCCTTCTCCCTGATCGGCGGCTCCGGGGTCGCCGTCCACATGGCCGTCCTCTGGTCCATCTACACGGCGATGGGGCTGAGCTTTCTTGTCGGCCAGGCCACCGCGACCCTGGCCGCCATGACCAGCAACTTCTTCCTCAACAACCTCTTCACCTATCGCGACATGCGGCTCAAGGGGCGCGAGCTCATCTGGGGTTGGCTCTCCTTCGTGCTGGCCTGCAGCGTGGGAGCGCTGGCCAACGTGGGTATCGCGACCTACCTCTTCAGGGCCCATTCCTACTGGGTGCTGTCAGCGCTCGCGGGGGTCCTGGTGGGGGCGGTCTGGAACTACGCGGTGACAGCGGTTTACACCTGGAAAGGGCCGAAGGCGGCCTGACCGTCACCCACCGGCCGGCGCCGACCGTGAAGGTCGCGCACAGCGCGCCCCAAATCCCCCTGGCGCT
>JARRNE010000333.1:0-4101 GCA_037385305.1 Chromatiaceae bacterium
CTCCCAAAGGGCCCGGCCGCCCGCCAAACCTGACAATTAACCGGCCAATCAACGAATCGGACACCCCGAGCTGGGGTGATCAGGCATTCGTTTCCCAGCTGAAGTTCTTCTGAGAGCGAAGGGCTCCACTCGAAGTTCGATCTCGATCAGTCACGACCGGACGCACACAGCGATCTGGTGGGGCTGCTGGAACCATGCATAGCGGGCAGTGACTTTGGAGGGATGCCTCAGCGGTGTTGCCGTTTCTGCCAGCGAGAGTTCGCGCCAGCCCGATTCCATCCGGAACAGACCGTCTGTTCGGACAAGCCCTGCCAGCAGCAGCGCCGTAACCAGAGCCGCAAGCAGAAGCTCATCCAGGATCCGGAGTATCGCGCTGTCTGCCGCGACAGCGCCCGGAAGTGGCGGGCCAACCACCCGGGCTACTGGAAGCGGTATCGCGCCGCCAAGCCCGAGTCGGTGGCGCGGAACCGGACGCAACAGCGGAAGCGGGACCTGCGGCGGCGGCTGGCCTCTCTTGCAAACAACAACCTGGCTTGGGACCTAAAAGCTTCCGTTGCAGGGGTTTGGCTGTTGGGTCCCGCCGGAGCCACTCTTGCAAACAACAACTTGGCTACAGCGCAAGTCTTTATCCTGCAAGACACTATGCGCCAGCAACCCCTCCCGGAGGCGTCTTGCAAACAACATCCCTCTGGTGTGCCGGCCCTTCCGGCTTGATACTTCTGCCATGGCCGAGAATCTGGAACGGCTCAAACAGCGCCTGCCGCTCGTGGAGTATCTGCGGCGGCACCACTGGACTCCTCGCCGCCGCGGTGGGCGGCAAGAGCTGGTGGGGCTGTGCCCGTTGCATCGCGAGACCCGGCCTTCGTTCTATGTGAATGCCCACAAGAATCTGTTCTACTGCCACGGCTGCGGCCGTGGCGGCGACCTCATCCGCTTTGTCGAGCTATCTCAGGGGCTGTCGTTCCGTCAAAGCGTCGCGCAACTGGAGCGGGAACTGGTCCCCGAAGCTGATGCTCATCTGCTGAGGAAACGGCCGCCTTCTATCGGCGGCAACTCGAGCAGTGCCCGGAAGCGGTCGCCTACCTGCACCAACGGGGTCTGCAGGATCCGGACCTGATCGAGGCACTGGGCCTCGGCTACGCGGGCGGCGGGAACTTGCACCGTCATCTCGCCGGCCGGGGCTATCGTTTCGATCAGTTGTTGGAAGCCGGGCTGATCAACGGCCAGGGCCACGACACTTTCTGCCGGCGCGTCATCTTCCCCTGCCGCCAACAAGGTCGCATCATCAACTTCTATGGCCGCAGCATCGGCGCCGCCTTCCCCCATCGGTTACTGCCGCGCTCCAAGGGAGGCTTGTTTGCCTGGGAGTCGGTCGGCCACTTCTCTCGCGTGATTCTGGCCGAGGGCTTGTTCGACCTGGCCGTGCTCTGGCAGGCTGGCTTCCGCAATACCACCTGCGCCATCGGTGCTCACCTGACGCCCGCCCAGTTCGCTCAGCTTTCCGACCGGCCAGGCCGTTTGGTCTACCTCGCCTTCGATCAGGATCCCAACCAGGCCGGCCAACAGGCGGCTCGCCAACTGGCCCGGCGCCTGGAAAGCGCCGGCGTCGGCGCGCGCATCGTGGTGTTGCCGCCGGAGCACGATCCCAACAGCTACTTCGCCGCCGGGGCCACGGCCGCCGACTTCGCCCGCTGTCTGGAGGAGGCCGAAACCCCGTGAAGGTCCGTCTGGCCTATCAGCCTTCCGCTCCGGCCAGCCGGTCACCGTATCGCTTGCTCGACGACCAGGGCCGGGAACTCGACTGGGGCAATGAGTTCCTCGACGCCCAGCGCCTCCGCCAGCTCTCGGTGCGCTCCCTGCGCGCTTACGGCTATGACCTGCTGCACTTCGCCCGCTGGTGGCTCCAAGGTCCCGCCCGCTCGTTGGCCGAGATCGACGAATCCACCCTCCAGGACTACGTCCGTCATCAACTGGACCAGCAACCACCACCGGCGCCGCCAACCGTCAACCATCGTCTGGGGGTGGTGCGCTTGCTGTATCGTTTCCACCACGGAGGCGACGTCCCCTCCCGCCGGTCTCACCTCCAGCGCCGTTATACCACCCGCGCCTCGCTCGGCTATGGCCGGCCTCGCCGCGCGGTAGCCACCGGCCTCAAGTTAAAGCAACCCCGGCGGGTGATCGTCCCGCTGTCGGCCGACCAGGTGGCTCGGTTCTGGGGCAGCTTCCGGACCTTTCGCGATCTGGCCCTGGTCGGCTTGATGCTGCTCGATGGCCTGCGTTCCTGCGAGGTGCTGTCTCTCCAACTGGAGGATCTGCAACTGGCCGAAGCCGAACTGCGGGTTCTCGGCAAAGGAAACAAGAAGCGTGTGCTGCCCCTGCCGGCGGAAACCGTCGCCGCGCTCGGGAACTATCTGCGGCTGGAAAGACCGCTGACCAACGCGCCGTCTCTGTTCGTTTGCCTCAAAGGCCCCCGGCGCGGACAGCCCATGACTCCGGCTGGCCTGCGCTCGCTGTTCCGTCATCATCGCCGGCGCAGCCGGGTCCCCCAGGCCAATCCCCATCGCTTCCGCCACACCTTCGGCGCCGACATGGTGCGGGCCGGCATCTCGCTGCCCGCCCTCCAACACCTGATGGGACATTCCCAGATCCAGACCACCATGCTCTACGTCCAGCTCGCGCCCCAGGACGTCTGGCGCGAATACGCCCGCGCCGTCGCCAAGCGAACCCGCCTGTCCCCTCCGGAGACCCCGTGAGCAAGCACCGGCAGAGCCTCGAAGAGATCTTCGAAACTCAGATCCAAACCCTCGCCCTGACTTTGCGGCGCAGTACCGTGGCCAACTATCGCTGCCTGGCCCGGGGCTTCCTCTCCTATCTTCAGGACGCTTTCCCGGAAGTGCGCCGGCTCTCGCAACTGCGCCGCGACCCGCACTTGCTCGGCTGGTTCCGCTGGCTGGCGGAACACGATCCGCCGCTGTCGAACCCAACCCGCGAGAATCACTTGGTGCGCCTCCGCCGCTTGCTGAACGATCTGACTGCCAACGGCCATCCCATCCAGCCCGACCTCATCCGTCGCGAGGACATCCCCCCACAGCCGCGATATCTGCCCCGACCGCTTTCCCCGGACGACGACCGGCTCCTCCTTCAGGAACTGCGTCGCACCGACGACCTGCCGGCCAATGCCCTCCTGCTCACCCGCGCCACCGGCATCCGCATCGGCGAATGCATCGATCTTCCGCTGGAGTGTCTGCGCCAGCTCGGAGACGGACAATGGGCGCTGCATGTTCCCCTGGGCAAGCTCCGCACCGAACGCTTGGTTCCCGTCGATGACGACGGCCGGCGGATCGTCGCCCGCCTGCTCTCGTTGCGCGCCCTGGCTCCCCCAGCACGATTAGCGACCTCCCACGGCTTCCTCCTGCCCCGTGGCGGGAACCGCCGTCCCCTGTACCACAAGCTCTGCTTCGCGTTGGCCGCGGCCGCCCAACGAGCCGGCTGTTCCGGCCCGGTAACCCCCCACCGGTTGCGTCACACCTGGGCCACCGAGATGCTCCGCCTGGGGGTCAGCCTGCCCGCTCTCATGCAACTGCTCGGGCACAAGAGCATCCACATGACCTTGCGTTATCTCCAGGTCACCCAACCAGACCTCCAGCGCGAGTTTCATCTGGCCCGCCAGAACGCCACCCACCGGCTCCCGCCTCGCTCCCTTCCGGCCACCACCAGAACAGATCTGTCCGGTATCCAACAAGCGCTGGCCGCCACCTGCCATCTCCTGGAAATGTACCGCCGTCAACTCACTCAGGAGAAGATCCGTCGCAAGCTGCAACGTCTCAACAACCGCCTTCGCGCTGTCGCCTCTCAACTCGACCAGCTCGCCTCAGCCGAAAAATGACGGAAGATTGGCCAGTCAACTGACAAGAAGATCATGCTTGCGGCAGGGACGGCCATCGCTGACTGCCCCCCGGCCAGGGCCGGCAATCTTGACTTACATGCCCAGTTCGGGTATTGGAACTGGAAGTAGCCCCCGTCGAGGGGGAACGATCCCTTCACCGCCCCTTGGGTATCGGCGGACCCGGAGGGCTGCACGGTGCGCCGGACAAACCGGTT
>JARRNE010000334.1:0-4100 GCA_037385305.1 Chromatiaceae bacterium
CGAAGGCAGCAGCGGGGCCAGATCCGGGGATGGATTCCGCATCACCAGGACGCTCCCGGGTGGAGCATCCCCTTCCCCTGCCGCCGGATCAATCATGACCACACGACCCGGGGAGATCGCCGCCGCCGTGGCCAGCCACCCCGTCCTGATGCGGGGGGCGGGAGCCGTGGCCTGCCGAGGCATCGCCGCGGGTCGTGTGGTCATGATTGATCCGGCGGCAGGGGGAGGGGATGCTCCACCCGGGAGCGTCCTGGTGATGCGGAATCCATCCCCGGATCTGGCCCCGCTGCTGCCTTCGGCCGCCGCGTTGATCTCCGACTCCGGATCGCCGGCCGGGCATCTGGCGGCCCTCGCTCGGGAACAACGCGTTCCGGCGCTGATGGCGACCCAGGTCGCAACCAGCATCCTTCAGCCGGGGACGGAGGTGACAGTCGACGCGGAGGAGAACGTCGTCTATGCCGGGCGGGTGGAGGCGCTTATCCGACACGGCCTATGGCGGGCGGACACCTACGCGGATTCTCACGAGCGCCGTGCGCTGCGCGGGATGCTCAAGCTCGTCACGCCCCTGCACCTTCGGAATCCGGCGTCGCGCCGATTCGCGGCCGAGCGGTGCTCCTCGTATCACGACATCATCCGTTTCGCCCATGAAAAGGCCGTTATGGCGCTCTCGGACCTGGACGGCTTCAGCTGGCGCGAAGCCCGCCGCCACATCAGGCGACTCTCGCTCGACATCCCCCTGGGCCTCTCCCTCATCGACCTGGGCGGCGGCGTGGCGCAGGACGCCCCGCCGGGAGACATCGACCTGGTCAACGTGGCCTGCGCCCCGCTTGCCCCTCTTCTGGAGGCCATCACAGCGCCGGGAGTGTGGGAGACCCGTCCGGCGGGCATGGACCTCACGGCGCTCATGTCGAGCCTGACCCGGTCGGACGCGGTTTCGGGGTTCGGGACGGCCGAGGTCAGGCGCAACCTGGCCATCGTGTCGGCGCGCTACATGAACCTGAGCCTGTTCCTGGGCTACCACTTCAACGTCATCGACTGCTATCTCGGGGACCGGCCGGAAGACAGCTACATCCTTTTCCGCTTCGCCGGCGGGGTCTCCGAGTTGACCCGCCGCGTACGGCGCGCGGAACTTCTGGACCGGATCCTCACGAGACAAGGCTTCGCCGTGGAGCGCTCGGAGGACCTGGTCATCGCAAGACTCAACGGTATCCCGGCCGGGACGATGGAGCGCCGCCTGCGGATGACGGGTCGCCTGATCGGTTACACGCGGCAACTCGACGTTCTGCTGCGCAACGACGATGTGACCCGGATGATGGTGGAGGAGTTTCTGGCCCGGAGCCCGCCATCTTGAAAACCTTAAATATCTTTCACTATGACCGTCTTCCAAAATCACGAATCATGAAGCGGGATCTTCCGGGGAGTGCCCACGGAGGAATCCGCGACAAAGGAGGCAGCACATGTTCGGAAGCCTCTATCTTCCGATCGCAGGTCATGCCGTCAACGTGTTCTCCCTTTTGGGTCTGGGCGGCGGCGTTGGGTTTCTCTCCGGCATGTTCGGCGTGGGGGGAGGTTTCCTCATGACGCCGCTGCTGATCATGACCGGCATCCCGCCCGTCGTCGCCGCCGCCTCCGATTCGAACCAGATCGTGGCCGCGACGACCTCCGGCTCCTACGCCCATTACCGCATGGGCAATGTCGACCTCAAGCTGGCGCTAGTCCTTCTCGCCGGCGCCGTCGTCGGGGGCACCCTCGGTGTCGAGGTCATCAAGATGCTGAGGCAGCTCGGCGAGGCGGACCTCATCATCCGCATCACCTATGTGGTAATGCTGGCCATCATGGGGTTCTACATGCTTGGCGAAAGTATCTACAGCATGAAGCGGGCGTCGTTCGCGGGTGCCCAGGCGGCGGGCTCGGTGGCCCCATCGGGTTTCGCTCGGTTCACGGCAGCCCTTCCGTTCCAGATGCACTTCGAGAAATCGGGGATCACGCATTCCCCGATTCTGCCGCTGGCAATCGGAGGGCTGGTGGGTCTGCTGGGAGCTGTCATGGGGCTGGGAGGTGGCTTCATCATGGTCCCCATGATGCTTTACATCCTGCGCGTGCCCATGCACGTAGCCATCGGCACGAACCTTGTGCAGGAAGTCTTCATGTGCTCCAACGTGACCTTCCTGCAGTCGATGACGAATCACACGGTGGATCTGGTGCTGGCGATCGTCCTGCTGATCGGCTCGGCGGTCGGCGCCCAGTTCGGAGCGCGTTTCACCCGGCGGTTCAAGGGCGACCAGCTCAAGATCCTTCTCGCATGCATCATTCTCCTGGTAATGGTCAACATGCTGTTGAGCCTGCTGCTCGCGCCGCATCTGCTGCTCGACCTCAAGGGGATCCGCTGACATGACGGCGACGCGCAGGCGGAATCGCGCGCTCTCCCTGATATCGGCGTTGTCCCTGCTGCTCGTCGCCCCATGGCCGCACTCGGTCCGGGCGGACCTGCATCTGATTCCCGATTCGATCCCGATCGGCGCGTTCTTCAGTGGCATGCTCGTCCGAGTCATGGGTGAGATTCCCGCCGGAAGCAACGCGGTTGTCGAGGTGATCGGCAAGCGGATCGAGGAGCAAGTCCTGCGCAAGGGGCGGCACTACGACATCTGGATGAACGAGGGGCAGATCGACATCGAGAATTCCCCCTCCCTCTACCTCGCGCTGAGCACCGACCCGTCCGGGTTCTCCCGCTGGGGCGCGGACGCCCAGTACGGGTACACGGCGCTGAAAAAACGGGCATCCTTCACCGGGGATACCGCGGGAATGACCCGCTCCGAGATCTTCCACGAGTTCGTCGACCTGAAAGAGCACGAGAACCTCTACGGGCTGCTGCCCGGATCGCTCGAGGTGTCGCCCTCGGCCGGGAACCGGATGTCCGTCGGAGGCACGTTCCGAATCCCTTCCCGGGTGACTCCCGGCGATTACCGGGTACGGCTCTCGGTGGTGAGACAGGGCCGGAAGCTGCGATCCGAAACCGCCCACCTCGTAGTTCACATGGTCGGCCTGCCCGCGTTTCTGGCCACCTTGGCCCGTCGGCACGGCGCCCTGTATGGCCTGCTCGCCATCGCCATCGCGATCATCTTCGGTTTTCTCGTCGGCGTGCTCTTCAAGCGCCGAAGCCACGCCCATTGAGGGCCACGGCCCGACGGTGCCCCGACACCACAAAGATTCTTCAAGCGTGGCTGCCTACCGGCAGCGCCTACACCAGCAACGGGATCGTCGAGCTCATGAAGCAGCTTCTGGCCCAGCCGCCCGATTACCACCGCATCGTGTTTCGCGCCGACAGCGGCTTCTTTGTCGGGACCCTGATGGACCTTCTCGATGCGGGTGGCCACGGCTATTTGATCAAGGTCAAGCGCAGGGGGCTCGCCCAGCTGCTGGGCCAACAACACTGGACGCCGAACCGCCGCCGGCCGGGCTGCGAGCAAAGCCAGCTTCAGGATCGGGCCAACGACTGGAGGCAGGCCCGCTCCTTTGCGGCCGTGCGCTGGCGCAAAGAATCCGCGCCCGGATCATCGGCAAGGCGAGCTCTTAGCCATCGAGGACTATGACTCCTTCTGCTACGTCACCACCGAGCCGCCGAGCCCCTGGCAGGCTCACCACACGTACAAGAAGTGGACCGCATGGAATTAGTATGTCTTTCACTGGACTGGATTTGTCTCTCGCGGACCTAACGATCAGGATGAGCCGCCGGTGGAGCCGCGCAGCGGATTTGCCGGTCGCTCTCGACCCTCTTGTTAGCGGGCATACCTGTCGCTCCAATATCCGGGCCGACACCGCTGGTGAGCTACTGCGACAATGATGATGGTCGCCTCCTGGACGGCATATATAACAGAAAAGGTAACAGAAAAGGGAAATCTCTTTGCGAGCACTACTCGACAACGCTCCCCAACTCGACGTCCCACTTGGGGCCGCTGCAATATGCGGTCGACACACGACTGTACGTCGTCGAGAAAGCGATCTCCGAGGCCATTGGTCGGGCCTTCATAGAAGGCAGCGGCCTCGTACCTCTCCTCCTCCGCACCTTCACGGAAGTGTGCACTCACTTCCGAAGTCCCTCC
>JARRNE010000335.1:0-6429 GCA_037385305.1 Chromatiaceae bacterium
ACCGTGGCATAGGAGGGCAGCGGCCCCAGGGCCTCGTCCTCCGCCACCAGGGCGGCGAGGTTGTCGTAGTGCAGCTGCACCGTCCAGCCGGGGTGCTCCCGGTGCTGGGCGCGCAGCGCCTCGAGCAGGCGGGGGTTGCGGTCGCGCTGCTGTCCGGCATCGCGCCGCCGGCGCCGACGCAGCGCCGCCACCGGGTCCTGCGCCGTGCGGGCGAGGTAGTACCACCGCTCCAACGTGGCGAAGCCGAAGCGCAGCGGCAGGCCTGTGACCGGATGGCGCCAGTCCTTGGCAGCGAGCGCCTTGAGCCGCGCGCCCAACTCGCCCGCGGGCGGTGGATCGGCCAACAACGGGCCGATGATGGCGAAGCGCAGGCGCGCCCAACCATCGGGGTCGGAGACATGTTGATCGCTGGGCATCGGTGCCTGCTCCTGGTGGTGAAGACCGTAGGCAGGAGTCTAGGCAGCCGCCCAGCCGGGGGCGATCACATCCTCTGCGGGTTGCCTCCCACCCGCAAAGAGCCTGTCGCTGTCGTCACCGGGGAGAGCAAAACCAGCAGCTCGACGAGCCGCTCGGAAAGGGCACTTCCGCTCAGCCGTTCGAGCAGCGATCCCGGGAGGCGGTCGCTGACAAGCGGCGGGATAAACTGCCCCGCCAACGCCCGCCAGCAGCGGCTTTGCACAAACTGCTCGCGCCACCAGCAACGCCACCGCCACAGCGTCTGGGCGGGGACATCGAGTGCTTCGATCAGACGGCGGCGACGTTGCTCGGTGAGCCCATGATGCAGGGCCGTGATGAGCACGACGATCACGCCCAGGTAGACCTTGCGTCCGAGGAAGCGCACCGAGGCTGGCGTGTGGCGCCGCCGGCAGCCGTCCTGCGCACAGCAGAAGCTCAGGCGCCGCTCGTAGGATCCATCCAAAGCCGAACGCAGGCCGCGGGGCTTACGCGGATACCGAGCACTGTGCAGCTGACCACCGCAGCGACAGCCCCCCGCGCGGACCTCCTCGGCGATCGACTCATCGATGCGAGTCAACAGTTGGTAGAAGTTGGCGTCAGTGAGAAAGGCGTGACACACTGGATCTGTCTCCCTCGATTATTTGCGTAATCCGGAGACAGCCCCCTCGGACGACTTTCGTCAAGTTGTTCGAGGGGGTTTTTCCTCTTCCCTCACCGAATCTGATCGGAATCCCAGTAGGTCCCCTCAGAGAGGCTGCTTACGCTGAGCCGATCCGGGGCGTGATCGATTCGATGGCGGCGATGATGGCTCGGCGCCGCCAGAGCAGGACACCAGCGCCGATCACGGCGAGCCAGAAGGCGGGACTGCGCGCGAGCTGCTGGCCAATCAGGCGCGGCAAGCCCGGCAGGTCCGCTGCCGCGAGCCGAGCGCCGAGCTCGCTCGGCATCGCGCGGATGTCCTCAAGGCGGATCGGTTTGGCGTTGCGCAACCAGGGTAGCTGCTCGTCCAAGTAGGCGTCGTACTCGGCGGCGGTCGCGAGCAACGCCTGCTCGGCCTGATCGAGCTCCCGCAGCTTGCCGACGAAGAGGCTGTTCACCTCCAAGGCCTTGTCGAGCAGTGTCTTGCGTTGCTGCACCAGCTCCCGCAGCTGCGCCTTCTGCGCCTCGGTCTCCGCATCGGCTTGAGCCTCGTTCTCGGAGCGCTGCGACGCATCGGCCTGCAGCTCCAGCATGAGCCGTTCGACGGTGGCATCCGTATCCGCGATGCGTCGCGCCTCGGCGCGATGCTCCAAGCGGCTCACGTTGAGGTCGGCGAGGTCCCTCTTGCGCAGCTTGTCGTTTCGAGTCAAGGGCCGCAGATCGGGCAGGGCGTCGAACTGCTGCAACAGGATTCGACCGAGATCGTCGTTGACCTCGCCAGACTCCAGGGTTGCCCGGGCATCCTGGTAATCGGCGCTGAGCTGCTCCGCGAGCTGCTCGAGGTTCTGCCGCACCAGATCCTGCGCCTGAAGCCGCTGGGTGATGTCGTTGACATCGCGCGAGAGCGCCGCGTTTTCCTCGGACAACGCGACCAAAACCGGGTGCATGCCCTCGAGCTCGCGCTGCGTCTGCTCGGCTGCCGTCGTTTCCTGCTGCGCCGCCTGACGGCGTTTGCGATCGATCAGTTCATCGAGCACCCGTATGCGCTCGCCGATCGAGTCGACGTTGGCCGCTTCCTGATCGAATTTTGCCTCCAGCAACTGCTTCCGCAACGACAGGGTCGAAAGTTCCTGCTCGAGCATCGTGGTCTCGGTGCTCAGCGCCACGTAGCGCGTCTCCAGCAGCCACTTTTTGGCCTGCGCAAACACGGGGCTTGCATCGTCCGTGGCCGGTGTCTGAAGTTGTGCCGAGGCCTCTTCGCGTTGTTGCGTCGCCTCCGCGAGGCGCTGGCTGATGGCCTCCGGGCGCTGCTCGAGGGTTGCCAGGCGGGCTTCGATGTCAGCGCGTCGCGCATCGGCCGCGGTCAGGTCGGCTTGTTCCTTTTGCAGCAGTTGCTCGAGGGCGGGCAACGGGGTGTCAGCAGCCGCATCCAGGCCCTTGAGAGGCTCCGCCTGGGCATCCGGCGCCAGCGCTCCACGGATGGCCTGGATCTCCGCCGGCGCGCGCTCTGCCCTGCGCCGAAACGTGGCTGCAGATGCCGCGTTGTCCTTCGCCGTCTGCAGATTGCTCGAGGCCTTGCGGTACAGCGCGATGAGCTGGGTTTTGGCCTCTTCGGTCCTGTCGGTCGCTGCCTGCGCTTCGGCGATTTTCGACTCCAGCGCCTGCGAGGTAACCAACCATCCGGGCAGCGCACTGTCGGCCTCTTGAGCAAAGAGGCACGATACCCAGGGGGCCCACAGCACGCAGGCGATGACGACAGGGACAACGGTTCGCATGTTTTTCGCTCTCTTGCTTCCAGTGTGCTTGAGCATCGGCTCAATGATTGGACGCGACAGCATCTTCCGCTTGCCCACTGTCCTGACGCAGATACAGCGTCTGACTCGGGAACGCGATATTCAGCCCATTGGCCTCGACGATGGCGCAACAGCGAAAGATCACGTCCTGCTTGACCTCGAGCCAGCCTTCCCAGTCGACGGTCTTGGAGAAGCAGTAGATCAGGATATCGATCGAGCTGTCGCCGAGGGCATCGAGATAGACCAGCAGCGTCCGCTTGATGCCCTGCCCATCCATGGTGTCGGAGATCTTGGCGAGTTGCTGTCGAGTGTAGCTGGAGATATCGGTGGTGGCGTCGGCAATGCCCTCATGGGCGATCAGCATGGCGCGAATGTCATCGACGGTCTTGCGCACCTGCGCCATGTCGCTGCCGTATTCGAGCCCGAGCGTGAACTTGATGCGCCGACCCAGCTTGCGCCGACTCCAGTTGCGTACATCGACACCGGCCAGATAGGCGTTGGGTAGAAAGATCACCGCGTTGTCGAAGGTGCGGATCTTGGTGCTGCGCAGGCCGACATCGATCACCATGCCCTCGCCATTCGGCGTCACGATCCAATCGCCCTGCTGGCACATGTCGTCGGCGATGATGGAGATGCAGCCGAAGATGTTCGCGATGGTCTCCTTGGCCGCGAACGCGATAGCCAGACCGCCGATGCCGAGCGACGCCAGCAGGGCGCGGATGTCGAAGCCGAAGCGCTGCAAGAGGTAGAGCACGGCAACCACGACCACCACGAAGCGGGTCACACTGGACAGGAAGTTGACCAGCTCTCCGCGCAGGGTCGGATAGCGATGAAGCAGCTCGCGCGAATAGAGCACCACGAAGTTGTCGATCAGGCGAAGCAGCGCCCACACGATCAGTACGACGTACAGGCTGTCTAGCACCTCCAGCATGCGCTCGTCAGATTCGCGCAGGAACAGGATGCGCGTCGCCTGTGCGATGGCGATCAGCACCAGCAGGACGCGCAGCGGACCGAGAAACGACTGCTCAAGCAGGCGTAGAAAGCGCTCGGATTCGGATGGGTCCTCTTGCGCGCTCTGCACCCGTTGTGGCAACGCGCGTCGCAAGAGGCGCAACAGCATCGGCAGCAGAATCAGGCCGACGCCGGTCAACGCGAGAAACAACAAGGCGGCAGCGAAGAATTGGCCGATGGTGACGAATTGGCCAATGCTGTCCCTTGACGAAGCCGTACAGAGACTGCGTCACGGCGTCATAGACCTCGGCGCGCTGGCTGTAGTGGCGATAGGCGTCGATCAAGGATTGCTCGGCACTGCTGAGAGCGTTCGGCGCGGCGGTTTGCAGACGCTGCGCGGCGCGCCCGAACGGTGTCTCATTGAACGCGGTTCGATGCTCGAAGCTGTTGAACGCGCGGTTGAAGTCTGCGGCTGGGGCGAATCTGATCCAGTCACGCGCCACCGTCGTCAGCAGATCCGTAAAGCTCTGGTCCAGGATCGCGCTGTTGAGGCGCAGAATCGCGGTCATCTCGGCGGTCTTGTCCCCGCTGCGCCGGGCACTTGAGACGGTGTCGCGCAGACGCTGCAGTCCGTCTGCAGTGACGGTTGCTGCAAAGCCGTTACCGCCTCTGGACAGGATGGTCCGGTTGAGTTGATCCAGCGCGCGGGCGCGCTGATGCATCATCCGGCCCCTGTCGGCGGTATTGGTGGTGGTGCTGATACGCTGGTCGAGGTTGGCCACCGCGAGCAGAAGCGGCTGCGTGAACAGCCTTGTGTCGCCGAGGTTCTCCGCGCGCATCACCGGCGCGTCGCCTGCCGGTAAGCTCGCCGGGAACACCAGCAGCCCGACCAGCAGCGCTGCAATCAAAGCTGGGATCAAACTGGAACGCATGCCGCTTCTCGATTCTTTCGTTGTCATATGCTGTCAGGCCCGATACGCAACGCCCTGGCCGTTGCAGTGTTTCGCTACTGTACATCCCGGCCGACCCACGGTCCGTTGACCTGCGTCGATTCGGAAACGGACCCCAAAGAAACGGCAGCCTTGCATGGTGTCGAATGGAAGAGTCTCAGTCGGGCGTAGAGCGACTCGTCGTGGTCGTCGGTGAACGATTCAAACGCGAGGCGCGGCGCCCCAGCGAATCGTAGACCGGCGGATTTCCGACAAATGTCGGGACCACCATCGCCGTGAAGCTGGCAGCGACCATCGGCAACAACAGGGCCGTGCTGCCGGTCATTTCGGTTACCAGCGCGATCCCCGTCACCGATGCGCGCACGACGCCCGCGAAAAAAGCCGCCATGGCAACAGCGGTGAAGGCTTCGGGATCGATCTCGATACTCGGGAACAGGAGGCGGCAGGCGAGCCCGAAGAACCGGAAAAGAGGTTTGAATAGTGCCGCATCACCCGAGGTCGCGAATGACCATTTCGCGGTCGGGATAGAAATACGACGCGCGCAACCTTAGGTCAGAGCTTGTCTGTGTCGGCGTTTCCGCTTTGCGTGCCCGGTTAGCCCTTACCATAGCCCACGTTTTCGTAAACCCCCCTACGATCCCGGACGGCCGGATTTCCCGGATCCGGTTCTGACCCTGACTTAACCTACGGTCGCCTTCCTGCCATGCATGAAGCTTAAGTGCTGACCCACATACACCCCTGTGCACCACAGTTTGCTTCCAGGTCGCCCCCCTATGTTCCCCGGCCCTACTCTGTCCGGGTACTCATGAGGCTGTCAGGTGCCCAGAGCCCCTTTGCACGCTCCGGGTGTTACCCTTTGCATCGAGATTTCCAGAATCTCGTCGGCAGGCATTACCCCGCCTTCGTCGCTCATACGGACTCATGCGCCGATCCGAAACCCTCCTCAAGCCTCGGTAAACCCTCGTACCCAAGGTCTTTGCAGGTTGCTGTCAGCCCCTGCTGGGAGTCGGACCTTCCCGGCGTTATCTCTGCGAATCTTTCCTCACGTGCTTGGACCCCTACCCCGGCTGCTCTCGTGGTGCACTTGCCCGTTTCTTCCCACAAGACAACGGCCTTCCCGACGTTAGGACTCGGTCGGCGCTTCGCTAAACCCCTACAGCAATTTCAGTAGGGAACCTTTTTCGAGGCTGCAGTCATTCACTAATGTTCAGGCCCGTGAGTTTGCTCGCCACCCCGATTGCTCCTACCGCAGTGTGCCGTTGCTCCGTTCGCTTTCGAGCATCCGTAGGGTTCGGTGGGTATCCCATCGCTTTCGCTCTGGCCCTCAGTCCGACTCCCTTAGATCCTCGCAGCTCCCGGCAGCACACAGGGCAGCCGTGGCTTTTACTTCCCCGCCTATCTCGGTTTGTTACCTCCCCGAGCAGGGGATATGCTAACCGTCCGTTTCGGGCAACTGACGGTAGAGGGACTTTCACCCTCCTAGATTCGCAGCCTTGCCGGCTGCTCCCCTAACCGAAGGTTCGCTCTCGCTTAGGTGGCGATTTTGGACTCCGGCTTCCTTCAGATCCCTCATTGGCTCCCGTCCGGCAGCAACCCCGCCGTCCTCCTCATCCGTAAGGTGCAGAGGGAGTTTCTTCGGG
>JARRNE010000336.1:0-4100 GCA_037385305.1 Chromatiaceae bacterium
GACGTTTTCCTCAAGGCCGACCCCTATGCGCGGCAGTGGCAGCTTCGCCCGGACACCGCCTGCACCATCCTTGCCGAATCCGCCTATGCCTGGGGCGATGGATCCTGGACGTCGGCCCGCCGAGACTACGACTGGCAGCACACGCCGATGTCCATCTACGAGGTGCACCTCGGTTCCTGGATGACCGACGAAGGACGCTTTCTGAACTACCGGGAGTTGGCCGAGCGCCTCGCCGCCTACGTCAGGCGCATGGGTTTTACCCACATCGAACTGCTGCCGGTGACCGAGCACCCGCTTGACGCCTCCTGGGGTTACCAGACAACGGGTTACTTCGCGCCGACCAGTCGTTTCGGCTCGCCCGACGACTTTCGCTGGTTCGTCGACCATCTGCACCAAAACGGCATCGGGGTGCTGCTGGATTGGGTGCCGGCGCACTTCCCGCGCGACACCTTTGCGCTGGCGAGCTTCGACGGCACGCCGCTTTACGAGCACGCGGACCCCCGCCGCGGCGAGCACCGCGACTGGGGCACGCTGATCTTCAACTACGGGCGCAACGAGGTCCGCAACTTTCTGCTCGCCAGCGCGCTGTTCTGGCTGGAGGAGTTCCACATTGACGGCCTGCGCGTGGACGCAGTCGCCTCCATGCTCTACCTGGATTACTCGCGGGAACCCGGCGACTGGCTGCCGAACGAGTACGGCGGCCGCGAGAACCTCGAGGCGGTGGCCTTCCTGCGCGACCTCAACACCGTGGTGCACGAACGCTTCCCGGGTGCCGTGGTGATCGCCGAGGAGAGCACGGCCTGGCCACAAGTGTCACGGCCGACGTGGCTGGGCGGACTCGGCTTCAGCATGAAGTGGAACATGGGCTGGATGCACGACATGCTGGCCTATCTGTCGAAGGATCCGGTGCACCGCCACTATCACCACGACCTGCTGACCTTCGGGCTGCTGTACGCCTTCTCCGAGAACTTCGTACTGCCCTTTTCACACGACGAGGTGGTGCACGGTAAGTCGTCCATGATCAACAAGATGCCCGGCGACAGCTGGCAGCAGTTCGCCTCCCTGCGGCTGCTCTATGCCATGCAGTGGACCTACCCGGGCAAGAAGCTGCTGTTCATGGGCTGCGAATTCGGCCAGGGGCGGGAGTGGAACTTCGCCGAGGAGCTGGACTGGTACCTGCTGGAGCGCGAGCAGCACCTGGGCCTACAGCGGCTGGTGAAGGACCTCAACCGGCTGCACCGGGAGCTGTCTCCGCTGTACGACCTGGACTTCGACGGCAGCGGCTTCGAGTGGATCGACTGCAACGACAACTCCCAGTCGGTGCTGAGCTTCCTGCGCAAGGACGGGGAGGGCCGGGTGGTGGCCGCGGTGTTCAACTTCACCCCGGTGCCGCGGGAGGGCTACCGCATCGGCGTGCCCGCGCCGGGCTTCTACCGCGAGGCGATGAACTCCGACGCGGAGGTCTACAGCGCCACCAACGTGGGCAACAACGGCGGTATGGAGTCGGAAGAGGTGCCCTGGATGAACCGGGAGCACTCCGGCCTCCGCAACCTGCCTCCATTGGGCGGCCTGATTCTGGTGCATGAGCCGGTGGCTGCAGAGGAGCAGGAGCCAGTAGCTAAAGAAGAGGTCCCGAAAGAGACGGCTACGCCGGAGTCCGCCTCCCCCCCTGACGAATGAGACTGAGCACCCTTCCACCCTGACTATCGAAGGGCGGGAGGGTGCCGCCGGATCTCCCCAATACCCGCAATGCTATACTGCCTATGGCACCGTCATGGGAAGGCAGCATGTCAACGGCAGAAAACCGAACCCTCCACCAAGGCCTCCACGAGGCCGATTTCTACACCTGGGCGATGGAGACGGCCCGCGCCCTGCGCGCCGGCCGTTTTGAGGATCTGGACTGGGATGCCATTGCCGAGGAGCTGGAAGACATGGGGCGCAGTGAAAAACGGGAACTGGTCAACCGCCTGGTAGTGCTGCTGGCCCACCTGCTCAAATGGAGGTTCCAGCCCGAGCGCCAATCCAGGAGTTGGCGGTTGACGATCGAAGAGCAAAGGCTTGCCATATCACAGCACCTGGAAGAATGCCCCGGTCTGAAGCCATTGGGAAACGAGATGCTCCACACAGCATATCGGCGGGCTGTACTCCAGGCCGCCCGGGACACCGGATTGGAAAGATCCACCTTTCCGACCCAGGGTCCCTGGAGCTTCAGTCAGGCTATGGACGAGGCGTTCTGGCCTTAGGCCCTACCCCTGTCACTGAGAGATCCAGCGCCGCCAGGCTTTCCGCTAACGGTGCGGGGATGCAACAATACGAGAACTGGTACCTTGCCGCTCTGATCTGGCTCTCCTCTCTGAGCCGCCCACCAGAGGCTACTTTCCTTTTTTATTCGCATTTCGAGTCTGACCCCAAATGCGTCCGCGAACGCTTTCCCCCGTCAAGAGATGGTGGCTTGACAGGGGGAGTGAGCTGGCGGAATCCTATTTGCTCAATCAACAGGTTGTGGCTCTGCTAGCCTCGAAAATCGCAACTGGCCAGTGCTTCGCTAGAACACCAACCACGCTTGAAGATAGAGCGTGTTGTTGTCTGAAGCCCCGCTCGTCGTTCCGTCGAAGCGGTCGTAGGCCACGTATTGCAAAGACAGCTTGGGATTGAACCAGGGCCACAGGGCTGGCCCGCCGTGCTTGTTGTAAGGCAGCCAATCGATTTGAAGGGTAACCCAATTGCTGTCAGGCGACCCAGTGTCTGTCCCGTAGTAGGCGCGATCCGCGTTGCCGCGAAGGTTCGAATAACCGGCCGTGAATTGCCAGGTCTTGTCGTACAGATAGCTGACGTTACCGTTGAACGTGCCCAAATCGTTGGACTTGTTGGTGGCCAAACCCAACGGATAGCTGGCACTCATGTCTTGCTGCTCGTGGATCCAGGAAACACGCAGGTCCACGTCATTGACCGCATGGGAGTACTGATATTGCATGTCTAAGCCGATGTCCGTGAAGCGGTCATGTCCCGCGGATTGATCACCTCCCGGTAGGGTATTGGCAACCATCCCAAAGGTTCCGCCCTCCAGGTAATTGGGGCCCCAGGCATGCTGCAACGCGACCCGCCAGTAGGGCGCGGCGCCGTCGATCTTGGCGCTGACATCCGACGGTGGCACCCCGAGCGCCCACAACGCACTGTCGCTCAACGTGTGGTATGCGGCGGCTCCGACGTAGACCAAGTCGTTCCACAGGGTATAGGCGCCAAGACCGGCCACCTGGCCCCCGACGCTCTGGATGAGGGTTGCCGCCGTGGGGGTCGGCGCAATCCCGGAGCCGGAAAAGGGGTAGCTCCAGGCGGGTGTCGTGTTCCACAGGTCCTGCACACTTGGATTGTTGTTGAGATCGATCCCCCAAACCAGGGACTTGCCTTTTATCAAGGCGGTATCAGCGAAGCGGAAATCGGTGTTGTCCCAGCTGAACACCTTTCCGACCCCGTCGTAGGTCGCTTGAACGAAGCCCCCCAGCTTGCCGGCAAGCTTGCCGCCGAAGAAGAGGCTGGTCTGGGTGAATGCAAAGTTATTGTTGTCGCCGAAGTCCTCGGGCGGGTCAGATAAATCGGACGAGGTGTGGGTAAAGGACGGCTGGGTCATGAAGGCGAACTTCTTGTACCAGGGCACGTTGCCCGCACTCTCGGTGTAGCCGCTGAGCTTGAACTCCCGCCCGAAGGCATTGAGCTGCGGATAAGCCGTGTGGCAGGCCGTGCACCCGAGCCCCATTTGGCGCGCAAACGCGGGTAGCGACCGGACGGGGCTGGACACAAGCAGTAGAGGCGCCAGCGTCCAAACGGCGATCAGCCATGCGGCGATCCTAAACCGTCGAGGCCGAGGCTCCGTCTGGGTGATATCGTAGCCATGTTGCGACATGATGCTTCCCTCCCAACTTTGAATGCCGCCCAGATCGAGCAGGCCGACACCTTACAGAGCGACCAGGCACCACCAGCCCATCTGAGCCACCATGTGGGATCTGCGCGCGTACAGCCCCCCTCCGTCGCATCTAACAGCAGCCCGCGGATGATTTCAAGCCGCTGTTGGATCAGTACGACTTTTGCGCTCGATCGGACAA
>JARRNE010000337.1:0-4052 GCA_037385305.1 Chromatiaceae bacterium
TTGCGGATGAATCGCTGGTGGCGGTGGAGAACCTTGGGGAGCAGCTCGCGAAGGAGGCTGAAATGAGCTGCTTTATTCCATCGGCTTGTGCGTTCTGTCTGCATTATCACCAGGAGCGCAACGAGCAAGCTGGTGGGCTGCCGAGCTGCGATGCGTTTCCTGTCATTCCCGACGACATCTTCGGGGGACGGTTCGATCACAACGAGGAGTTTCCTGGCGACAGCGGCATTCGCTTCAGTCTGGTCGAGGCCGAACGGCAGGCCTTCTCAGCGCTCAACGAGGTGCGCCGGGAGCACGGGCTGTTGGCGTACCGCGAGCGCTAGCCAACGACGGGCTGTGCGACCGGCGACCCCGTTGCATGGAGCTCCGGCCCGTCGGAGACGGTTGTGCTCGGCCCGCCCGCGGCCCCGCTCAGGCGATCGCGGCGCATGACAGCGATGGGGCGGCGGCGGACGGGGTGAAAAGCACCGGCAGTCCGGGTGCACTTGGCCGACGGCCAGCGGTCGGGGAAGGGTCAGGATGGATTGGCACAGGGGCTGGAAATCGGCTTGGCGGCGGAACACTACATCGGTGGCGTATTCCCACCTGTTGGAGCTGACCCGCTACGTGGTATCAATCCGGTGCGCGCCCGGATGGTTGCAGATCCCTCGGCATGGATACGAAGTAGCTGCCGCGCGACGGCCGGACTAGCTGCAGCCCCGATCTGGCTGGAGACCGACTCGGTGCTCGGGCAGCTCGGCTCCGATCGCCGGTCGCGGCAAGAGCAGCACGCGCGCTTTGTGACTGAGGGCCTCCTGGAAGCATCCCCGCAAGACAATGCTTGATCACAAGACCCCACATCCCGCGGGAGAACCCGTTGTCCCGCAGGCCGCCCAGCAAGGCGCCTTCGGCGTTCCGTGCGGTGGTTGGACGCGCCGCACTTGCCCCATGCCTGGGAATGCGGCTTTCTTATCGAGGAGAGCACGCACACATTGCTCTGCGGTGACCTGTTTACCCAGGGCGGTGCGGATCCACCTCCCGTCACGGAGTCCGATATTCTCGAGCCCAGTGAGGCCTTCCGCGGTGCCATGGACTATTTCTCACACACCAGTCAGGCCCGGGCGCTGTTGGAGAAATTGGCCTCCACCGCCCAAACGACCCTCCCATGCATGCTCGACAGCGCCTGGCGGGGGGACGGGGCCGGGCTGCTGCGCACGCTTGCGGATCGCTCGCGGCATAATGGGTACCGAATGCCCGCAAGGAAGGCCTGTTTCCCGTGGGCATAAGCAACGGGGCCCACTTGTTGTCGGGGAAACCTGTAGCGGCACCTTGCGGACGACACCGCGTTAGCTAGCGCGGTGCTGCATCCCTCTCGAGGGCCTTCCGCATCCCGCCGAAGCGTCTGCGATACTGCGCCGGCGTAAGGTTGACATTGCGCTTGAACAGCCGGCTGAAGAAGCCGGCGTCCTCGTAGCCGACTTCGTTTGCGATCGCCTCGATTGGCTGGTCGGTGGCCTCGAACATCTGTTTCGCCTCCTCCAGCCGTAAGGTGTGGACATAGTCGAGGGGCGCCATCCCCGTCGCCTGCTGGAACCGGCGCTTGAACGAGCGCTCCGGGAGTCCGGAGAGCCGCACCATTGCGGCCACCGGGGCGGGCTCGGCGTAATGCTCCGCGATCCAGGTCTGGCAGCGGGCGATGACCGCGTCCTCGACCTGGCGGGTCCGCGCCAGCAGGGCGAAGGGCTGCTGGCCGATGTCGTGCCAGTCGATGAGGTTGACGCGGGCGCACTGCATCGCGGTCTCCACACCGGCGCTGCGGGCAATGAGGTAGAGCGCCAGATCGAGCCATGAGGTGCCACCGCCCGCCATCACCAGTCGTCCGCCTTCCCCCGCCACGACCAACGCCCGCCGGGGGCGCATCTTTACGCGCGGGTGTCGGCTGGCGATGGCTTCACAGTAAGCCCAATGGGTCGTCGCCTCTTCGCCGTCCAATAAGCCTGCCTCGGCCAGCAGGAGTGCTCCCGAGCAAGCGGAAGCGAGCACGGAGCCTGCCGCATAGCAGCGCTTCAGCCAATCGATCTCCTGGTCGAAGCGGCCGCTGACGGGCTCGCCGGGGGGAAGGGCAACCTCAGGGACACAGACGATGTCCCATATCGGGCCATCCCCAAGCCGCGCTTCGGACAGGATCCGCACACCATTTGCGGTCACGATGGGGCCGTCAGAACGCGACACCACTTGTGGCCGCATCAGCGATGTTCCCGGCTTGCCGGCAACGATCATGCCCCAGTCCCGTCCTGCCGACAGGAACAGGTCGTACATTCCGTAAACAGTGGAGGGGGTCACCTCCGGGAAGGCGAGGATCGCAACGCTGGTCGGATGGTGAGCATCGCCCATGGCCGATTTGTCCGGATGGTGGCCGAGATGGCTTTAGCACCGCAGGCAGAGCCTAGCTAAATTGGCACCGTCGAATCGCAACCTCAAGGAGAGCGACGATGCCAACCCCGATCGACATTCTAAGCGACCCTATCACCCTCGCCATCATCGCAATCTACGGAGCCATCATCGCCTGGGAGGCGGCTGCCCCCGCGCGCCCGCTGCCGGCCGTTCGCCGCTGGCCCCTGAAAGGGGCTGCCGCGTTGCTCTTGTACGTGATGATCTCCACCTACCTCCCGCTCTTCTGGACCGAGACCCTCGCGCAATACCAGGTATTTGATCTCGCGGACCTGGGCACCTGGGGTGGGGCGGCAGTCGGACTCTTCGTGCTCGAAGCCGGAATCTATGCCTGGCATCGCGCCTTGCACACCTCTGCCCTCCTCTGGCGCGGATTCCATCAGATGCATCACAGCGCCGAGCGGCTGGACACCTGGAGCGCTTTCTGGTTCAGCCCCCTCGATGTGGCAGGCCTCACCGCGATCGCAAGCCTCTGCCTCACGCTCGTCGTCGGCATCACGGCCCAGGCGGCGACCATCGTGATGCTAGCGGCGATCTTCTTCACGGTCTTCCAGCACGCCAACGTGCACACTCCACGCTGGCTCGGGTATCTCGTTCAACGTCCGGAAAGCCACTCGCTGCACCATGAGCGGGGCGTGCACGGGAGGAACTACACGGACCTGCCCCTCTTCGACATCCTCTTCGGCACCTTCGCGAACCCACGCGAGTTCGCCCGTACCGCCGGCTTCTACGATGGGGCGTCCTCACGCGTGATCGACATGATCGCGTTCCGCGACGTGTCGCGGCCGCCCGATGGCCGTGAGACGGTCCGTGCCGGGTGAGCCGCAGGGGCACCCGCCAGCAGGCTGCGGGTGCCCCCCGATTCTCGGCGAGACCGAGTCGCGCCCGCCCCGTATTCCAGCCGATCCCCGGCCACCTTTAGGCAAAGACCGCCAGACCGAATAGGCAATAACCGAGTCCAGCCGCAACCATCAGGTGGTGCTCCCCGTCGCCTTTGCGGAAGGCGAGGCGGAGGCGATGAGTGACCAGCGGCCAAATTCAATACATGCGGAGCCACTCGAAGGCACGGGCTCGCTCCGCGCGCGGGAAATGCCGCACATCCGCCGCCACGAAGTGGCTCGCGAGCTGGGGCAGGTCTGACAAGACCGCGCTGTCGCTCGCCACACCGCCTCCCACGGCAGCTTCACCGAGGCCACGAAGGTGTAACAGCGCCATTGGGCGATGCTCACCCCGAACAAGGTCTCGATGGCGCGCAACAGATTCGAGGTACCGGAGATCGCGATCGGCACCAGGATCGCCTGCAGCGTCACCACAAACCACCGGAAGCGCTCCTGGCCGCTCTCGGTGCGTGGAAACAGGCGTTGAAACGCGTGCGCCAGCGTGCGTAAGATGGTCATCGAACTACGGACTATTTTCGTCGAATAATCCTCGCCTTAGTCAGCTTTGACTATGCCTCGGATTAAGCGAATATTCACCCTTACTTGCTCGACCACGAATAGAATGAAGCGCCGTCTACCGGGATGAAGCCAATCACATAACCGTTATCGTGGTAGGGTATTGAAAGCCGACCGTATATTAGCGTTCCATAATATCTCCAAGCCATTCGTGCCAACGCATATACG
>JARRNE010000338.1:0-8200 GCA_037385305.1 Chromatiaceae bacterium
TGAGGCTTCCTCGGTGTAGCGCTTACGGCGGTCGAATGCGGACAGCGCGTCCTGAGCGAGCTGTGCATCGTTTCCCAGGGAGGACCTGATGCACTATTTTCCGATCCCGCTGCTGTATCTCGCGGCCCTCTCCTTTCTTCTCGTCCTGTTGCTGGTCTTGGTGGAGGTCGGGGTCCTCCATTACGCTTATCAGAGACTCGGGATCAGCAGGTGGTGGGCCTACGTACTGCTGCTGTGCTCGCTGCTCGGCAGCTATATCAACATCCCCCTGTTCCAGCTCCCACCTGAGCAGGTCGTCTCGGGGACCAGGGTCAGCTTCTTTGGCGTCACCTACATCGTGCCCGTTGTTGAGAACTGGCCGGGCACCGTTATCGCCGTCAACCTGGGCGGGGCGGTGGTCCCCACGCTGCTCTCGCTGTATCTCCTGGCAAAGCAGCGATTGTTTCTGCACGGCCTCGTTGCGATCGTGGTTGTCACGGCGTGCGTCCATCTGATGGCTCACCCGGTGCCTGGGGTGGGCATTGCCGAGCCGACCTTCGTCCCACCCCTCATCGCCAGCGCCATTGCCCTCCTGCTCTCCCGAGAGTCGGCGCCCGCCCTGGCGTATATCGGCGGAAGTCTGGGGACCCTGATCGGGGCCGATCTGCTGAACCTGGGGCGGATTCGGGGACTCGGTGCCCCGGTCGCATCCATCGGTGGCGCCGGAACCTTCGACGGGATCTTCCTCACAGGCATACTGGCGCTGCTGCTTGCAAGCCTGTTTGCTGGCGGGGAGCCCCAGCGAAGCCCCTGAGCAACTGGTCCGCTCGGTCGGACCGCCGCAGGCCGGAAGGGTAACCCCTGGCCGGGACATGTCCAGCGTGCGGGCCGCCGGCATTCAGTTCCGTCAGGATCTGTGGCACGGTATGACAGATCGACCGCCGTGTCGGACTTGATGCCCCCGCGGGCTTCTCAGATCCTCGGAATGGAGACCCATGAAGATAAGCAAGCGACAGCCTGGGGCCCTCGCCGTCTCGCTCCTGCTCCTCCTCGGCACGCCCGTCCGCGCCAATGACACGTACGGGCCGATCCGTCGGGGTGACAACCTTTGGGATATCGCACGGCAGGTCTACCCGGATCAGGGTGTCACCCGCAGTCAAATCATGGTCGGCCTTCTGAAGGCCAACCCCCAGGCCTTCGCCGTACCGTGCAACGCCAGCTCCACCCTGCGCACCGGGGCGCTGCTACGGGTGCCTCCCCTTTCAGAGATCAGGGCCATAGGCCCGGCGGAAGCAAACCAGGAATTCCAGGACCAGGTGCGCGAATGGAAGGAGCACCTGCGGACGGGAAGACCCCTCGTTTGCCCGCCGGTGAGCAAGCACCCGCCCCCAGCAGTGTCGGCCCCACAGCCCCAGCCGAAACCCAAGGCCGCGGCGGCACCCGCCCATCCTGCCCCGCCCCCGAGCGCTCCGGCGCCAGCCGGCGCCAAAGCGGGGGCCGCACCCCCTGCTGATCCCGAGTCTCTGATAAGCGTAATGGAGGACCCCGACCTCCACCCCGACCAGCAACAGGACGAGAAGAAAGGAGAGGGCCGCGAGATACAGCGCGCGAGCGCCAGCCGCGCCGCAAAGAACCGTCCCACCCGCCGCACAGCCGCGGGTCAAGGCCGCGCCGTCGCTTGCTGCAGACTGGTCGCACTTCTGGAGACAGATCGAGCACGACCTTGCAGAGCACGAGCGCCTGAGTTGGCTGGTCCTCCTCCTGGCTCTGGGCCTGGCAGTCGCCATCGGGCTCCACAGCTACTCGAGAAGGAAGGGGAAGACGGCCCAGCCGCCAGAGGCGGAGCAACCGGAGACAATCGAGGCATTCGCCGACCTCTCGCCCGCGGAAGCCGCACAACGACTGCAAAGCGACACCATCCGCGGACTGACCACCGGCGAGGCGCAACGCCGACTGGAAGCGGCCGGGAGGAACGCCCTCCCCGAGAAGCAGGTAACCCTGCTGGAGCGGGTGCTGCCGTTCTTCTGGGGCCCGATCCCTTGGATGATCGAGGTCGCGGCTGTCCTGTCCGCTTTGCTCCGCCATTGGGCAGACCTTGCGATCATCCTGGCGCTGCTGCTCTTCAATGCGGCCATCGGCTTCTGGCAGGACTTCAAGGCCGCCAATGCCCTGGATGCCCTAAAACGGCAGCTCGCCCTCAAGGCCCGGGTCCTGCGCGATAGTCGGTGGGGGGATATCGACGCGGACCAGTTGGTGCCGGGCGACGTCATTCGGCTTCGCCTCGGGGACATCATTCCCGCGGACGCCAAGCTGATCGACGGCGGCTACCTCGCCGTGGACCAGTCCGCGCTCACGGGCGAGTCCCTGCCCGTGGACAAGCAGGTGGGGGAGATCGCCTACTCCGGCTCAGTCGCCAAACAGGGGGAGATGGTTGCTCTGGTCACGGCCACCGGCGGCGAGACCTTCTTTGGTCGCACCGCGAAGCTCGTGGAAGCCGCCGGAGCCGTGTCGCACTTCCAGAAGGCCGTGCTGGCCATCGGCGACTATCTGATCTACCTGAGCGTCGCTCTGGTCACGATCCTGATCATCGCCCAGCTCTTTCGCCACGCCCCCCTGCTCGACCTGGTGCAGTTCGCCCTGATCCTGACGGTCGCCTCCATCCCGGTCGCCATGCCCGCCGTGCTGTCCGTGACCATGGCGGTGGGAGCGCTCGCCCTGTCCAAGATGAAGGCCATCGTGTCCCGGCTGCAGTCGATCGAGGAGATGGCCGGCATCGACATCCTGTGCTCCGACAAGACCGGCACGCTCACCCAGAACAGGCTCACCCTGGGGAAGCCCGAGGTGTTCGCCGCAGTGGATGCCAAAGATCTGATTCTCGCCGCTGCCCTGGCCTCCAAGGCCGAGGACCGGGACGCCATCGACCTGGCGGTGATCGGGGGACTGAGGGACGCAAAGGTGCTCGGGGCCTATAGCCAGACCGGCTTCGTGCCCTTCGATCCGGTCCGCAAGCGCACGGAAGCGACCATTACCGGTGCCAACGGCAACACCTTCAAGGTGACCAAAGGCGCCCCACAGGTCGTCCTCGAGCTCGCGCATGTCAATGCCGCGCACGCCAAACGCGCCGACGGGCTGATCCAGGCGCTCGCCGAAAAGGGTTTCCGGACGCTCGGGGTGGCTCGCACCGACACCGCCGGCACCTGGCACTTCCTGGGCATCCTGCCCCTCTTCGATCCGCCGCGGGAGGATTCAAGGGAAACCATCCGCCAAGCCGGTGAGCATGGCATCCGGGTCAAGATGGTCACCGGTGACAACACCGCCATCGCCCGCGAGGTCGCCGAGCGGCTCGGGCTGGGCGCGGGGATCCAGCCGGCCGGCGATCTGCTCGCGGAGGCCGCAAGCCGCGGCCACCTGTCCTCCGACGTGGCTGAGCGCATCGAGGCGGCCGACGGCTTCGCGCAGGTGTTTCCAGAGCACAAGTACGCCATCGTCAAGGCCCTGCAGGAGCGGGGGCATCTGGTGGCCATGACCGGCGACGGGGTCAACGACGCCCCTGCCCTCAAGCAGGCCGACGTGGGCATCGCCGTGAGCGGAGCGACCGACGCCGCACGGGCCGCCGCCGCCCTGGTGCTGACCGCGCCGGGGCTCTCCACCATCGTCAGTGCCGTCGAGGAGGCGCGGCGCATCTTCGAGCGGATGAACTCCTACGCGATCTACCGCATCGTGGAGACCATACGCATCATGGTCTTCGTCGTGCTCGCGATGATCGCGTTCAACTTCTACCCGATCACGGCGATCATGATCATCCTGCTGGCCTTCTTCAACGACGTGCCCATCATGGCGATCGCCTATGACAACACCTGGCTGGACCCAAAGCCCGTGCGCTGGCAGATGCATCGGGTACTCACCGTTGCCACCGTGCTAGGGTTGATCGGCGTCGTTGAAACCTTCGGCTTGCTATGGATCGCACGCGAATGGATGCAGCTTTCACTCAATGAGATACAGACATTCATCTTCCTCAAGCTGGCCGTCGCAGGACATCTGACCCTATTCGTAGCGCGCACCCATCGCCCCTTCTGGAGTCGACCCTTTCCGTCGCCACTGCTGCTGTGGTCGGCAATCGTCACGAAGGTGCTGGCGACCCTTTTCGTGATCTTTCCATTCGGCCTGATCACCCCGATCCGCTGGATTGACGTGGCGCTGATCTGGATCTATTGCATCGTCTGGATCTTCATCGAGGACTGGGCCAAGCTCGCCGTTTACAACCGGTTCCAACAGACATCTCATCGGCATCGGAGCTTCCTGAACACGGTGGGCCGTCGCATGCATATCCATGCCAGCCCTTGAAAAGCGCCCAGGAGGGCCGGCAGTTTCCCTTCCGGAGCCCGGAGGGACGTCGGCAACAGGGAGGTACCTCGGTGCATCACAAGCTGCTTTCTATGGTCGTGTTCACCGCAAGCCGTACGACTCATCAGGTCCCTGGACAACCGACCAGAAGACGACTCATCAGGTCCCTGGACAACCGACCAGAAGTCCAGCCCCCTTCATCCGTCCCGGTCGAGGAGAATACCGTATGACCCGACGCCCCACTGTGCCGCAGCCGGCACACCCAGTCGAGCGCCACGAGCCGCTGCCCTGGGAGCGGCCCAAGCCCCCGGATGAGGAGGCCGATGCCATGGCGCGCCTGCGCGCCATCATGGAGCATCCGGCCTATGCGGAGGCCGACCGGGACATCGACTTCCTGCACACGGACGCCACGCGGGGTGCGCGCCTGCAGCTCGACTACCTCAAGACGGAGCAGACCCTGGCCACCCACAGCATCCGGCGCTGTATCGCCGTGTTCGGCAGCACCCGGCTCCGAGAGCCAGAGACCGCCCGGCGCGAGCTCGCCGCTGCCCACCACGAGGCGGCAACGCATCCCGGAGAGCCGGCCCGCGCAAAGACCCTGCGTCTGGCCGAGCGACGCATGGAGCTGTCGCGCTATTACGAGGTCGGCCGGGAATTGGGACAATTGGTGGGTGCGGCCGGCGATCCGGGCCTCGTCGTCATGACCGGCGGCGGGCCCGGCGGCATGGAGGCCGCGAATCGCGGCGCCTTCGACGTCGGCGCCAAGACCGTAGGGCTCAACATTACCCTGCCCCGGGAGCAGTACCCCAACCCCTATCTCACACCGGGACTCTGTCTCCAGTTCCATTACTTTGCCCTGCGCAAGCTGCATTTCATGAAACGGGCCGCGGCCATCGTCGCGCTGCCTGGCGGCTTCGGCACGCTCGACGAGCTGTTCGGCGCCCTCACCCTGATCCAGACCCGGAAGGTTGCTCCCATGCCCGTCGTCCTGGTCGGCGAGGCCTATTGGCGGAGCGTGCTCGACGTGGATTTTCTGATCGAATCCGGCAGCATCGATGCGGAAGACGGCGAGCTCTTCTGGTACGCGGACACAGCCGCAGAGACCTGGAATGGCATCTGCACCTGGCACAAGCTTAACCATAGCCCGCTGGTCGACGACGGCGATGCGGACGAGGCGCAATCGCGGTTCAGCTGATCATGTTGCCGACGCTCCTCGCAATGTCGGTGGTCGCAATTTACACCCACCGAAAGCTGAAGGCCTTAACAATCTTTCATATTCCCGCAGCTATTACGATGCGCTGACCTCTTCCATGGCCGCCGCGTCGGCATAGCGAGTCGACTGATCTAGACTCCGAGCCCGGGCCGGAATGCCGGTTGATCAACGGGTCCTTGGATTGGAACCTTTCGTCGAGGATGTTGCCGAACCCGCTAGCATCGGCCGTAATGGTCGTTGCGACCTGAATCTTCCGATTGCAATTATCGGATACCCCATCGAATGAATAAACCAAGGAGATTCTCCATGTACAGCCCGAAGACTCGTTCTTCCTCACAGATCCACATCGCCCTATTCCTGCTGGCCGTTGGCGCGCCGCTGGCCGTCATGACCGCTCACGCGGCTGGCGCCGGCACGTCGACCCCAAAAGCGGCCCCCCAGAAGACTGCGCCCAGCACTTCTGACCTCATGAAGTTCTCAGAGGCCGGGGCAGAGACAATACGATTGGTCAGAATAGCACGGATCGATCTCTTCAACGGGGACCCGAAGGGATCCATGGCCGCCCTGACGAGCGCCAAAACGCATTTGGCTGCAGCGGAGAAGGAAGCACCCACATTCAAAATGAATACGAGCAAATCGTCCACGGGCACACAGGGGGGAAACAAGCAGGTAACAGCGAAGGCGGTACCGGTGAGCGGTCAAATGGTGCTTGCCGACAGCTTCGTGCCGACTCCAGAGAAGCAAAAAGCGGTCGCGAAGGCTAATAAACACCTGAAGAAGGGGCAGCACCAGCAGGCGATGGACACTTTGCGCCAGGGGCAGATCTCCGTCAATTACATCAGTGAATGGATGCCCCTGGCCTCGACCGGCAAGAACCTGGATCAAGCCATCAAGCTCGAGCAGGCCGGCAAACATTACCAGGCAAATCTGGCCCTGAAGGCGATAGAGGACAGCCTGGTGGTCGAATCCGTCATGCTACCGGCGTCCACGCCGAAGGCCACGAAGGCAGGCAAGGCCGCGTCTCCAAAGACAGCGAAGTAAGGTCCCACGGTAAGACCCCATCAATGCCCGAGCAAGGGAAGCGCACTGATCAATTCCGAATCTTCGGCAGTGGCGAGCCGCAACGCGTTGATTTGGTGATTAGGATTCCGCCAGCGCCCGAATGAGTCAGTGCTCGTCTGCCGGCGCCGGCGGCCCAGCGACGCGTTGCCTTCGTTGCAGAGATCCGGGGGGTCTCCGAGTAAGTCAGCGCTGCGCGCGAGCGCTTCCCGGGCGAGGGTCACCACGAGCGCTTCCCGGGCGAGGGTCGTGATGCGGGAAGCGCTCGTGGTGGCAGTGACTTCCATTCTCTGGGGTGGCGCTGGCACCATGACGGTCGGTCCAAGTCCTCACCCGAAGCGGTGCCCGGCGGACGATCATTCGAGGATGCGGGTGTATGAGGGTCCCGGTTACCGCGTGAGCACCAGGTGCGCCAGGTCCCGGCGCCAAGACCCATGTGCCGCCGCCAGGTTAGCCCGAAGTCACATCCCCGTCGTCCGTTACGGCCGGGCCAAGAGTGCCGCTATCCGCCTGGACGCCGGGCGGCCCCGCAGACTCCGGCTCACTCAGGCCGATACCCGTCCAATCCAGCCCGCCTCTCCCATTGGCCATGGAGCGCAGGAGGCGACCTTCGAGGAGTCCGGGGAAGGTCATGGGGACCTGGGCCGCCCTGGCGGCGTCACGCACCAGCCGCACCTGGCCGGCGGCGCCCCACCCTGGTGGCACTGGCGGGGTCGGCGCGTGCGCCTGGTCGATGGGCCACGGGGAGCTTGGCCGACACGCCGGAGAATCAGGCCGCCTATCCATTCGTAGTCCGCGGACGGGCACCGAGTGTAAATTAGCTTGCGCTCGTCACCTTGCGGGTCGTCATCGCAGTACAGCGGTCGCTGTAGCCCGCGAAAAATGTGCCGGGTAAGGATCAAACCTGGGGCGACGAGTTCGAAAAGTTGGGCCATCGCCGTCAGTTGCCCGCGCGCGCGTTGATCCTGCAGGTCTTCCTTCAGGAGTCCGAACACGCCATCCCACAGCATGGGCGGAGCACCTTCCACCACCTTTCCGTCGGCTCGGAAAATCAAAGGCCGCTCCGTGTCCGCCATGCACCCACCCGTATTTGTCCGCTATAGGCCACAATCGTCGATCTGCTCGTCTGCCCAAGAGTCGTAGGGGTCGGCCTGAACGGCGAGCTCCCGCGGCAAGATGGAGACGATGATCCGGATGTCCGCTACCGAGTCCTCGTTATACAGCCGCCTGATGGCCTCGGTGCCGTGCTCCAGGAAGTGCTCCTGCAAGGCGGCTAGGAACGCCTCGCCCAGCCGATTGCGTGATCCCTTCGGCCGTCCTCCACTGCCAGATACGCGGGGCAGCCAGCGCCCGCTCGCGTCTCGTGTCTCGGCCATGGCCTGCAAATGCCTATAGGTTCAGGAACAAACCTCGCCCAACAGCATCGTGCGCGTTGGGAGTGTTGTCCGCCAGCACGTGCGCCTTATATCTTCCACCCTCCGCGGTCCGCGTGGCCTGCCGCCTGCGTCACTGGGGGCGGCGATCAATGTCCGCAAGTGGGCCCGGCGTGAACCGCTACCGTCCGGCGCGCGGTGCGCGGTGCGCGTACAGCCTTGCCCGTCTCCC
>JARRNE010000339.1:0-4048 GCA_037385305.1 Chromatiaceae bacterium
CCCCGGTTCCAGGCGTCCATGCTGTTGCTCCAGGAGCGGATCCCCAAGGCGACGACGTTCTATGCGCATACCACCGACCTTGCCGATCACGAGACGGCTTCCGGTGCTGCGGAAACGCCCATCCGGGTTTTCAGCAGGCCCGACACGTCCAACCCGGAAGTGCAGTTGCTGTCCAACGGCAGATACCACGTGATGCTCACCAATGCCGGCGGCGGTTTCAGTCGCTGGAAGGACCTGGCCGTCACCCGCTGGCGTGAAGACCGCACCCGCGACAACCGGGGCACCTTCTGTTATATCCAGGACGTGGCCAGCCGGCAATTCTGGTCAACCGCCTATCAACCGACACTCAAACGATCCAAACGGTTTGAGGCCATCTTCTCGGAAGGCCGGGCCGAGTTTCGCGGCCGCGACAATGACTATGAGACCCATACCGAGATCGCGGTATCGCCCGAGGATGACATCGAACTGCGACGCGTGCGCATCACCAACAATGCCCGCACGCGCCGGGCCATAGACGTGACCAGTTACGCCGAAGTGGTGTTGGCGCCGCCGGCCGGGGACGCGCTGCATCCGGCCTTCAGCAATCTGTTTGTGCAGACCGAGATCATCCGTGGACAACGGGCCATCCTGTGCACCCGCCGGCCCCGCTCCCCGGACGAGCCCACGCCCTGGATGTTTCACCTGATGGCCGCGCACGGGGCGCAGGTTGGAGAAATCAGTTATGAGACCGATCGCATGCGGTTTTTGGGACGCGGCCACACCGTGGCCGATCCACAGGCGATCAGCGGGAGCGCCGGCTATTTTACGGGGGCCCTGTCGGGCAGCCAGGGCTCGGTGCTCGATCCGATAGTCGCCATCCGATATCGCATCACCCTCGACCCGGAAGAGACGGCCACCATCAATATTGTTTCCGGCATGGCTGACACCCGGGATGCCGCCTTGAGCCTGGTGGGCAAATACCAGGATCGACGCCTGGCGGACCGCGTCCTCGATCTGGCCTGGACCCATGGCCAGGTGCTGCTGCGCCAGTTCAATGCTTCTCAGGCCGATGCGCAGCTCTATGGGCGCCTGGCCGGTTCGATCATCTACGCCAATGCTGCGCTGCGAGCCGACCCGGGCGTTCTGATCAAGAACCACCGGGGGCAATCGGGTCTGTGGGGCTATGCCATCTCCGGCGATCTTCCCATCGTGCTGTTGCAGATCGAGGATGCGGCCAATATCGAACTGGTACGCCAACTCGTGCAGGCCCACGCCTACTGGCGTTTGAAGGGATTGGCCGTGGACCTGGTGATCTGGAACGAAGATCATGCCGGTTACCGGCAACTGCTTCACGACCAGATCATGGGGCTCATCGCGGCCGGCACCGAAGCCAGCCTGACCGATCGGCCGGGCGGGATTTTCGTAAGATCCGGCGATCAGATATCGGAGGAGGACCGCATCCTGATCCAAACGGTCGCGCGCGCCATCATCACCGACAGCCGGGGGACCCTGGCCGACCAGATCAAGCGGCGCCCGTTGGCGGAGCCTGCGGTGCCGCTGCTTGTGCCGACCCGCACCCACCGCTCCGAACCCCTGGCTGTGGCCGCCTTGCCGCGCCACGATCTATCCTTTTTCAACGGGATGGGCGGTTTTACCCCGGACGGGCGCGAGTATGTCATCACCACCGCGCATGGGCAGGTGACACCGGCACCGTGGGTCAATGTGCTGGCCAACCCGACCTTCGGTACCGTTATTTCAGAGAGCGGCAGTGCCTATACCTGGAGCGAGAATGCCCACGAGTTCCGCCTGACGCCCTGGAGCAACGATCCGGTAAGCGATACGAGCGGTGAGGCGCTATACCTGCGGGATGAAGAGCGCGGCCACTTCTGGTCGCCGACCCCGCTGCCCAGTCGGGGCGCGAAGCCCTACGTCACCCGGCACGGCTTTGGTTACAGCGTCTTCGAGCACACCGAGCGCGGCATCCGATCGGAGTTGTGGGTTTACGTGGCCATGGACGCCGCTATCAAGTTCATGGTGCTCAAGGTACTGAACCAATCGGGGCGATCACGCCGACTCTCCGCCACCGGATTCGCGGAATGGGTCCTTGGCGACCTGCGGCCGAAATCGGGCATGCATGTGATCACCGAAATCGACCCGAACAGCGGCGCACTGTTTGCGCGCAACCCGTATAACACGGAGTTCCGTGACCGGGTGGCGTTCTTCGACGTGGACGCTGCCACGCGCACCGTTACCGGCAACCGGACGGAATTTTTGGGGCGTAACGGTACGCCGCGACATCCGGCGGCCATGCTGCGAACGCACCTTTCCGGCAAGGTGGGCGCGGCGCTGGATCCCTGCGCCGCCATCCAGGTGGTCTTCGATCTGGCCGACGGGCAAGAGCAGGAGGTTATCTTCAGGCTCGGCATCGGACGAGACGCCGACGATGCCGGCAAGATCGTCCGTCGCTTTCGGGGATCAGCTGCCGCGCGGGAGGCCCTTGAAACGGTATGGCAGCACTGGAAGCACACGCTGGGTGCGGTCCATGTGGAATCGCCCGACCCAGCCCTCAACGTGCTGGCCAACGGCTGGCTTTTGTACCAGACCCTGGCCTGCCGCCTGTGGGCGCGCAGCGCAACCTACCAGTCGGGGGGCGCTTTCGGATTTCGAGATCAGTTGCAGGATGTGATGGCCCTCATTCATGCCAGACCGGCTCTCGTGCGCGAGCACCTGCTTCTGTGCGCGGCCCATCAATTCCCGGAGGGCGATGTCCAGCACTGGTGGCATCCGCCAACCGATCGGGGCGTGCGCACGCACTGCTCGGACGATTATCTCTGGCTGCCGCTGGTGACCTGCCGCTATGTTCTGACTACCGGGGATACCGGCGTGTTGGATGAGCCCATCCACTTCGTTAAGGGCCGTCCGGTGAACACGGATGAAGACTCCTATTACGATCTGCCCAGGCGCTCGGAAGAAGCGGCCCCTTTATACGACCACTGCGTGCGCGCCATTCTGAACAGCCTCAAATTCGGCGAGCGCGGCCTGCCGTTCATCGGCTCCGGGGACTGGAACGACGGGATGAACACCGTGGGCCAGCACGGCCAGGGCGAAAGTGTCTGGTTGGGATTTTTCCTTTATGACGTGCTCATGCAGTTCACTGAAATTGCCCGCCGGCGAGATGACCCGGCTTTGGTCAAACGCTGCCAGGCGGAGGCGGCGCAACTGCGCGGGAATATCGAGCAGAATGGCTGGGATGGCGGGTGGTACCGCCGGGCCTACTTCGATGACGGCACGCCCCTGGGATCGGCGGGCAGCCCTGAGTGCCGGATCGATTCGATTGCGCAAAGCTGGTCGGTGCTTTCGGGTGCGGGCGATCCGGAGCGTTCGCGCATGGCCATGGCGGCGCTGGACGAGCGCCTGGTTCGCCGTGAGCATGGATTGATCCAGCTTCTGGACCCGCCTTTCGACAAATCGGCGCTGAACCCCGGCTATATTAAAGGGTACGTGCCCGGCGTCAGAGAAAACGGCGGGCAGTACACCCATGCGGCCATCTGGGCGGCCATGGCCTTCGCCCGCCTGGGGGACAACCGGCGCGCGTGGGAGCTCTTTACCATGATCAATCCGGTGAACCATACCCGATCGGCCGAAGAAATTGCTACCTACAAAGTGGAACCGTACGTTGTGGCGGCCGATGTCTATGGGGTTCCGCCGCATACCGGCCGCGGCGGCTGGACATGGTACACGGGCTCGGCGGCCTGGATGTACCGGCTGATCGTGGAATCACTCCTGGGGCTCAGGCTTGAAGTGGACAAACTGCGAATTGCACCGTGCCTGCCTGCGGATTGGAAGGGGTTCAAGATGCACTACCGCTATCGGGAGACTGTCTACCACATCAACGTCCTGCAAATAAGCCCAGACCAAGGCAAGATGAGCGTAACCGTCGACGGCGAAAAGCGGCCCGACAAGGCCATTGCCCTTATCGACGACCATCGCGAACACACCGTCGAGGTCAGGATACCCGCCTTGGGCCCGGACGCCCAAAACCACCAGCCTGATTCGAAGGCGAAAATCA
>JARRNE010000340.1:0-4039 GCA_037385305.1 Chromatiaceae bacterium
GCCGGTCTTGGTCGACCCTGACGACGGCGGTGTCCTGGCCTCGCGCCCAGGAGGTCTTCAGGATGGCGGCCTGAGACGAGTAGAGGACCTCGTCGTCGTATCCGTAGACCTGGACCGGCGTAACCTGCTCGCCGCGATCACGATCGTGCGCATCCCTCACAGGGCGGAAAGGCACTACCGATTAGTGCTGGGTACCTGGTTCGACAAGGAGCTGCTCAACCGACTGGGTCGCCTCAGCGGGCTGAAGACCAGGCTCTTCTACCCGCGTGACGGGGATTTCGAGAAGGCGTTCTCGGAGGAGAGCGAGCCGCTGCGCCTGCGCCTTCCCGCCGATGCCTTCGAGCGGCTGAAGAACAAGGAGGACTACTACACACCGAACGCGGAAGAAGGGACCTATTGGGGCCTTTACAGCCCACTGGTCGACATGACCGGGCGGGTCGAGGCGGTGCTCTTCACCGGACTGGCCCGCCGGCAGGGAGCAGACTTGCTGACGGACCAGGTTGCCCTGACCCTCGCCATCGGTCTCGGGGGTACCGTCCTGGCCGTGGCAACCGGCCTGGTCCTGAGCCGTATCGTGGTGCGCCCTGTCGAGTATCTGCACGAAGGCGTCATGCGGCTGGCCGCCCAGGACTACCGTGCGGCCATCCCCATTCAGTCCAAGGACGAGCTCGGGGAGCTGGCGCGCGCCTTCAACAGCATGGCAGCCGGATTGCGAGAGACCCGCGACGAGCAGCGGCACGAGTTCCAGCGTGACAAGCTCACTGCGCTCGGCGAGCTGTCCCTGGCCATGGCCCATGAGATCCGCAACCCGATCGGAGTGATCAACACGGCCTCGAAGCTGTTGGAGAAGAGTGAGGACCCGAAACGGACCGCCGAGCTGCGCCGGATGATCCGAGAGGAGAGCCTTCGGCTCGACCACCTGCTGAAGGATTTTCAGCAGCTCGCGCGCCATCGCCGGCCCGAGCCCCAGCCGATCGACCCGGTGGAGCCGTTGGAGCGGGCGTTGGAGGTGAGCCTGGCCGGCCGGGACGACGTCCGGGTGACCCGCGGCTACCTTCACCGGGACCGGCGACTCCCGTTGGATGCGGAGCTCCTCCGGCAGGCGTGGGCCAATCTCGTGCGCAATGCCCTCCAGGCAATGGGGGACGGCCCCGGCGAGCTGCAGCTCCGATCCGCCGTCGAGGACGATACCCTGGTGGAGGCCAACGGCGGCCGGCTGGAGCTCCTGCCCGGAAGCCGCCGGGGCGCCTGCTTCGCCATGCGTTTCCCGTTGACCGCGACAGAGGAGTCCTGATGGAGCCGGGCACCGTGCTTGTGGTGGACGATGAGCGCAACATGCTCATCGTCATGCGGATGGCCCTGGAGGAGGCAGGCTATCGGGTGCTTGCCGCCGAGAGCGCCGAAGAGGCCCTGGCAATGCTCCGGGACCCGGACCTGGCCGTCTTGCTGTCCGACCTGAAGATGCCGGGCATGGGGGGCCACGAGCTCATCGCCCGCAGCCGGCGCGACCGGCCTGACGTGCCGGCTATCGTCGTAACGGCCTACGGGTCCATCCGCTCGGCGATCGAGTGCATCCAGGCGGGGGCCAGCGACTACCTTACGAAACCCTTCGAGCCGGAGGAGCTGCAGTTCGCCGTGCAGAGTGCGATGCGCCTGCATGACCTCCTGCAGGAGAACCGCCAGCTGCACGCGGCGGTCAGCAGTGGACAGGGCAAGTGCCGCCTGGTAGGGGAGAGCGATGGCATGCACCGCCTGCGCGACCAGATGTCCCAGGTCGCACCCTACAAGACCAACGTCCTGATCACCGGGGAGAGCGGCACCGGCAAGGAAGCGGTGGCCCGGGTGATCCACGAGCGGGGACCCCGGGCAGACAAGCCGTGGGTTGCCATCAACTGCTCCGCCATTCCCCGCGACCTGATGGAGAGCGAGCTCTTCGGCTACGTGAAAGGCGCCTTCACCGGTGCCGCCCAGAGCCGTCTCGGCCGGCTGGAGCAGGCGAATGGCGGTACCCTGTTCCTCGACGAGATCGGCGACCTGGAGCCGCAGCTTCAGGCAAAGCTCCTTCGCGTGCTGCAGGAGCGGGAGTTCTCCCCGGTGGGGAGTGACGCCATTCGGCGGGTCGACTTGCGGGTCATCACGGCCACCCATCGGGATCTGCGTGAGATGGCGGCGGCGGGGGATTTCCGGGAAGACCTGCTCTACCGCCTGGACGTTTACAACATCCACGTCCCCCCTCTGCGCGAGCGTATCGACGATATACCCCTGCTCGCCGACGCCTTCCTCGCCGAGCTGAGCTCGGAGATGGGTAAGCACGTCAAGGGCTTCTCGGAATCGGCGCTGGCGGCCCTCGCCCGGCACAGCTGGCCCGGCAACGTCCGGGAGCTGCGCAATGCGGTGGAACGCTCCCTGCTCAGCTGCCGCGGCTCAGAGATCACCCCGGAAGACCTGCCCGACATGGTGCGCAAGGGTGACGCCCGGGGCGATGCGCCGGAGGTCGGCGAGATGCTCGACCTCGGCGAGAGCGGCCTGGACGCCTGGCTCGAGGCGGCGGAGCGCAGGCTCATCGTCCAGGCCCTGGACCAGTGCCAAGGGGTACAGGCACAGGCGGCCCGCCTGCTCGGAATCACCGAACGCAGCCTCTGGCATCGCGTCAAGAAGCTCGACATCCGGGTGGACCGGGCGGTGCGCGCGTGAACAAGCTGATTGCCTCGGGGCAGGGCAGGTGCAGGCCTGCGCCGGCGGCTGCCTGGTCTTTTGGTTCCATCTTTCTTGCAGCCTAATGAGATGAATACGATCCAGCCTTCGGCCCGTTGGGCCTTCTTGATGCCTTTCATGAGTTGGCTGCCCAATGTCGGGCGGACTGAGATCAAGGCCGATCTGATGGCCGCCCTCACCGGCGCAATCGTGGTCCTTCCGCAGGGTGTTGCCTTCGCAACCATCGCCGGTATGCCCCCCGAGTACGGTCTGTACGCCGGGATGGTGCCTGCTATGATCGCCGCCCTCTTCGGTTCCTCGCGCCACCTGGTCTCGGGCCCGACGACGGCGGCCTCGGTGGTCCTCTTCTCGGCGCTCTCGATCATGGCGGTTCCGGGCTCTCCGCAATATGTCACATTGGCCCTGACCCTCACTTTCATGGTCGGGATATTCGAGCTCGCCCTCGGCTTGGCACGCATGGGTGCCGTGGTGAATTTCATCTCCCATTCGGTCGTGGTCGGATTTACCGCCGGCGCTGCCATTCTCATTGCGGCAAAGCAGCTCAAGTATTTCTTCGGAGTCAGCATAGACAGCGGCGGCCATCTCCACGACATCCTGTTGGAGTTCGGCCGCCACGTGATCGACATCAATCCCTACGCGACCATCGTCGCGGTCGCGACCCTGCTCCTCGGCATCGGCATCAAGCTCCGGACGCCCCGCTTTCCCTACATGATCGGCGCGATGGTAGGGGGTAGCCTTGTTGCCGTCCTGCTCGACCTGTTGCTGGGCCCCGAAAGGACTCATATCGCCACCGTCGGTGCATTGCCCGCTACACTGCCGCCCCTCTCGGCCCCCACCCTGACAATCGAGAACATCAGGCAGCTGGCACCCTCGGCCCTGGCTGTCACTCTGTTCGCCCTCACCGAGGCAGTGTCAATCGGGCGTGCATTGGCCGCGCGAGGCGGCTACCGTATAGACGGCAATCAGGAATTCATGGCCCAGGGACTCTCGAATATCGCCGGGTCCTTCTTCTCCGGCTATGTGGCGACCGGCTCCTTCAATCGCAGCGGCTTGAACTACGAGGCTGGTGCCCGCACGCCCCTGGCGGCGGTCTTTGCGGGTTTCATGCTGATGGTGGTCGTGCTCCTGGTGGCCCCCTTGGCGGGCTACCTGCCGAAGGCGGCCATGGCCGGCATCCTATTTCTGGTCGCGTGGGGACTGATCGATTTCGAGGAGATCGGCCACATACTTCATTCCTCGCGGCGAGAGACGAGCGTCTTTGCGGTGACCTTCTTCTCGGCCCTGTTCCTGGAGCTGGAGTTTGCGATCTTCGCGGGTGTGCTCC
>JARRNE010000341.1:0-5862 GCA_037385305.1 Chromatiaceae bacterium
TCGGCCGCGGCGAAGCGAAACAGGACCTTGCAGCGTGCGCGAGTCCCCACCGCACTGTGCCACGGACGCCCTCATCTCGCAGTTAACGCTTTGGGAGGCGACCGGATAGGCATGCCCTTTTTGTATCATTCGGGAGATAACGCGAGGTGGAGGAGCCCGCCATGCAGGTCATTTGTATTTCAAGAGGCACGCTAAGCGGCGGACGGGAGTTGGCCGAGCGGTTGGCCAAGAACCTGGGCTGTGTCTGCCTGAGCCGCGAGAGGTTGATCGAGGCAGCCACCGACGAAGGCATACAGGTGGGCAAGCTGGAGATGGCGACGATGAAACCGCACATCTTCGGCGAGCGCCTTGCCGTCGAGCGCGAGTATTTCCGGGCATTTTCGACCGCGTACCTGTGCGACGAGGCTGTGAAGGACCAAATCGTCTATCACGGGCGGATGGGGCACATGCTTTTCCCAGGTATCGACCACGTGTTGAGCGTGCGCGTGGTGGCCGATCACCAGCAGCGGATTTGGAGGGCCGTCCGGGACCTTCGCCTCGACGCCGCGAAGGCCCGCAAGTACATCGCAGACGTCGACGAGGATCGCGAACGTTGGGCGAGGTTCATCTATGGCGTCGGTTATGACGAGGCGGCCCATTTCGACGTGGTCATCAACCTCCATCACATGAGCGTCGAAAATGCCGCCAGCGCACTGACGGCGGTGGCGCAGCTTCCCGATTTCCAGATGACCCCCGCCTCGCAGAAAGCCATGCTGGACCTGCGGCTGGCGGCTCAATCGCGTGTTGCGCTGGCGCGGCACGAGCGAACTTCCCGATCCACGTTCAAGGTTGTGGCTGATGCCGGCTTGGTCACCGTCACCTACCTGCCCCAGGACTCTCGCTATGCGAAATTCATCCCGGAGGCACTGGAGCCGGTTGCGGATGTCAGTGAGATCCGTGCCACGATGGCTACGACCGGCATTCTCTGGATTCAGGAGAAATTCGATTCGGCTTCCGAAACGTTTCACGAGGTTGCCGAGCTTGCCACGAAGTGGAACGCGGCGGTGGATATCTTGAGCTTGACGCCTCGGGATCAGGATGAGCAGCAGGCTGGCGCGCCGACCGGGTCCTTCGACGTTTCGGAATCCGGTAGCTCGGGGGAGTACAATGCGGGTGTCGAGGACGACGTGGAAGAAGTCCCCTCGGACGACAAGGGCGTAAAGAGCACCTTGGGTGCGCTGGCCGCCGCGGGATGCTCCGGAGGCGGTAAGATTATTCGAGGAGCGGCCCAGGACCTGGTCGAATCTTTGGACCCTTCTCCCTCTTACAGCGTCGTCGTCGTCGGGGACCTCTTCCTGGGCAAGAACCATGCGGCCAGGCTTCGCATGACGCGCGAGCTCCAGCGATTCGTCGGCGAGCACATCACGGCTCCCGTGGTCGGCAGCCGTCGTCGTGTTTGTCCCCATCGTTGCCCAATGCTACGGCACCGTCGCCAAGTCCCTCATGAAGCTGGCGAAAATGGAGTAGCAAGCCTCATTACGGTGAAAAATACCAAGGCTATTTACAGTGAAAATGCGCGGTTGTGCGCAATCTTTATAGCCATTTCTTAACTTAGGTGAGCGGGCCCCGATGACCCCGCTCTCCGTCCCCACAACCCAAGCCTCTGAACGAGACCGATACGCTGTGGGCTTTCACGCAATCTCGTTCGCAACAAGATCCGAGCTTCCGTAGCACGCTGTCGTTCACCCGGCTCGCCGACGCTGAAGCGCTCAAGCCATCGCGAGCCCAAGGTCTTGCCGAGGAGGGGCCACCCTCTGAGAGCGCCATGCCTGAGGTGCTCGACCGCAACGGCTACCGGCTGCGTCCTCATACTCGTGGCGGGAACGCCCATCGCCATCGCCAGAGCAGCCCGAGACCTTCTGCTTGAGCCCCACTCCCGGACTTCCCTCCCGCACTCGCCCTGAGCACTCGCACCTTCCCGCCAGCGAACGGAGTACCAGCAATCGACGCGGGATCCGTTGGATCGTGCAGTACAGCACGTTACGCGCTTGACCGCACCTGTAAGATACCCGACGCCTAGGTGTCTTGAGGCCGTGTCGCTGGATCCTTGGCACCGACAAGCCCGACTGAAGCTTCCCGGGTTTGCACTGCAGCCTCCGTCCCAAGAGGCGTTGGTGGCGCGAGAACACAACGACGAACGAAGAGATGGTTTCCAGGGCAAAATCGTTGCTTGTCGGCGCTCGCGCGCCCGCCGTCATCACACCCGCGCAGCAGCCGCCGCTCTATCAACCCGCGTTCGTCGTGGCCGACACCAAAGGGCTGAACGTAGGCATCGACCACTTTCACGAGGATTCCTCGTACTTCTCCCACGCCGTAGCTAGGTCACCCGGCGATTTGCGCCTGCACGTTGTGCGGATCAATCTGCACCTCGAAGCCGAAAACACCGAGGCGCTTTGGGGCGCGTTGGTCGACCTTTTTCTTGTCCTTCAGGCCAAGGGCTTCGCCATCAGGCAGGGCATGCTGTTGAAGGCCCGCCGCCTCCTGGATGAGAACCGTTACCGGCTGTTGCATTCACGTCTGGCCAAAGGGCTTCGCGACTGTGCGGAAATCCCGTCAGCACCCGAATCCGTTATTCGGAGCGGCAGGAGGGGCGGGCCACCTCTCGTTGTCAAGCGCGTCCCGCAACATTCAGAAGAGCGGGATCCCCTGGCGGACGCGCAAGACTATATCCAGTACGGACAGGTCGCGCAGGCACAGGCTGTCCTCGAAGGAGCGTTGCGTGCAGATCCGCTGCGCTGCGAACTGCACCACGAGCTGTTGGCGATCTATCGAAGCACTCGCGACAAACGTTCGTTCCTGGCGACCTATAACGCCTTGCCCCTCGACCTGAATCCGTTGCCAGATGCCTGGGAGCGCGTGGCGGAGCACGTCGGCTGTGGGGATTGAACTCGCCATGGCAGCTCGCGGGCTGCAGCTGCGTGTCGCGACTGTCGGCATGGACGAACGCATGCAGAATGCCTTGAGAGTGTTCTTCAAGGTTCAGTGCCGGAATCAGTGTGTTTTGGCCGACGAAGATTCCGCGCATATTGGTCTCGTCGATCTGGACGGCCTTCAGGCTGGAGAGGGATGGGCGAGCTACCGCCAGCGATTTCCCGGACGCCCGACAGTGGTGATCTCACTGAAGGCGGTAGAAACGACAGACGCGGTGTTTCTGCAGAAACCCCTAAAGCCTGAACAGCTGAGGGCTGCGCTGCAGCGTCTGCAGTCTGCGGTTGCAGCCACACCCGCGCCTCACACGGCGTCGCAGGCTGAATGCTCCAGCGACGACACGCGGGAGCCGAAGACGCCAGGTGTCCCGGCAGCCCCGCAGGACACGGTCAAAGATGAATCGGTCGACCGACACCCACAAACCTTCGGTGCGGCATCCGCCCTCGCTGATCACGGTCTCACCGTCTCGATCGGGACCGCCCCCGATATCAATCCGGGCATTTCGGAAGACGTTGCTCGCGCTCAGTACCGGCCCGAGCAGTTTATGCCGGCGTTTCTCAGTCATGCGCTCGACCTTGCGGCCCGGGAGGACAAGTGGGTCCGCGTCGAAGCGCCGGGCGGCGACATCATCGTGTTGCCCGGCGGAGAACGCGTGCAGGTGAAGTCGGCTAACTCGCTCAGCCTCCGGTCCCTGTGCAGCCTTCCGGTGGCAAAGGACAGGTGCCGTGTCTCCGTGATAGGTCCCTATTACAGGATGGATGATGAGCATGAATTTCCCTTGATGAACGCCACGCCACTGCTATGGCGGATGGTGTTGTATTCGTCACGCGGTCGGCTACCGGCCGGGACGGATCTTACTTCCCCCGTGGATCTGCAGAACTGGCCGAACATGACCCGAATGGCTCCTATTGCCCACGCTATGCGTATCGCTGCATTGTGGGCAACGCACCCTTGCTCCCTCCTGGAAACGGCACGAATCCTTGGTATTCCTCAGCGATATGTATTCGCGTTCTACAGTGCGGCGCATGCGATTGGCAGCGTGAGGATCATGCAGGGTACCGGGCCAAACCGAGTTGCAGTGAGCTCCAAGCAGGCCAGCAAGAAGCGAGGCATCCTCAGCCGGATCCTAGCGCGAATCCAACAAGCCAGGACAAGCTGAGAGGGCACCCGCCGTCAATGAATAACCACAAGGTAATCTTCACAGGCCCTGTTGGGGCAGGAAAGACCACTGCGATTGCGTCTATCAGCGACGTCCCGCCTGTCACGACCGATGAGCTGGCAAGCGATATGACGCGCAATCGCAAGAATGCGACGACAGTCGCAATGGACTACGGCTTAATGAATCTCGACGGCGGGGAGCGCTTGCACCTCTATGGCACGCCGGGTCAAGAGAGATTCAAGTTCATGTGGGACATTCTTACGGAAGGCGGAATCGGGTTGATCCTCTTGGTCAACAACGCACGGCCGGATCCGTTCACGGATATGCGCTTTTTTCTCGATGCATTCAACGGCTTTATTCGCAAGACCCAGGTCGCCATCGGCGTGACCCGCATGGACCAGACCTCGCGTCCATCGATGAGAAACTACCACCAACGGCTGGCCGGGCTGGGGCTTGGCACATGTATTCCGGTCTTCGAGGTGGATGCGCGAGAGCGCAAAGACGTGGGGTTGCTCGTAGAGGCGCTACTGTACTCGCTCGACCCGGGCCTGGTTGCGTGACATGACCCAGCTCTCGTTGGCCGAAGGGCTGTTCGTCTCGACCACACCCGCGGGCGCCTACTACGCCGTGTCCTATCCCGGTGAGGAGGATTATCGGCGGCTCCTCAGGAGCCTCTTGATGCGGGACGTAACGCCTGCGCTGAGCCTCGACGCGCTGAAGGAGTGGGTGGCCGACCAAACCGAGGACAAGGTGGTATCCCTCCTCCACCACGTGCAAGGTCTTGGATGGGTCGAAGGATTGGAGCAGCCGGAGCAGGCGCCCGCGGGGGCGCTGGAGGACCTCTTGCCGGGTCTGCTCAAGCCCTTGTCGCGCAGCGGCAAGGCGCTGCTCGCCGACGGAGAGGGGTTTTACGTTTCCGCGCAGGGGTTTCCCCACGAGGCCGCGGAGGAGCTGTCGGCCCTGAGCGCCGACCTCGCCTCCCTCGATAGTCGCCACCGCAGGCTGCTGACGAACAACCTCCGACTGACAACCGGGGCCTGGGCGCTCGTGGATGCGGCTGGGAACAGCCAAATCGGCTTTTGGCCTTTGCACGTCGGCGCATCGCGATTCGTCCTCGTCCCAGTCAATTAGTGAACTGTTCCTAAGCAGGTAGAAGGACGGGCCGTTGTGGCAAATCCGATAAGAGATCTGGGGCGATGTTCGGGGACAGGCCCTGACGGTGGGTCACGGAGACTGAAGACAACCAACTGACAGCAATGACAGGAGAAACAGATGCGTGCAGATATGTTGGATTCGATTCTCACGGAATTGAATGGGACCTCGGCGGACATCGAGGCGTCTGGTGTGATTTCCACGGATGGTCTGATGATGGCCTCCCAGCTGCCGGCGGGCATGGACGAAGACCGGGTCGGAGCTATGAGCGCCGCGATGCTTTCGCTGGGTGACCGTACTGCCCAAGAACTTGCCCGCGGGAGCTTGGAGCAGGTGCTTGTCAAAGGCCAGACGGGATACGTGCTGATGACTCACGCCGGTAATGAAGCCGTGGTGACCGTGCTGGCGAAGCCCAACGCCAAGCTGGGCCTGATCTTCCTCGATGTGAAACGGGCGGCGGAGAACATATCCAGCCTGATCTGAGGGAAAGCAACCCGGTAGACGAATCGCGGACCAGCCACTTGACCAGGCGTTCACAGAAGGGGGTATTACGTCATGACAGATCATCGGTCTCCTCAAGAAAC
>JARRNE010000342.1:0-4029 GCA_037385305.1 Chromatiaceae bacterium
CGCCAATCGACGCTCGATCAACTCCAACACAATCCCGAGAGCCGTCGCCGTCAATATGCGCTTCAGAATCGAGCGCAAGCGCGGGGTTGGCAAGAGATCGTGATTCTTGACGAGGATCTCGGTCGCTCGGGCTCGGGCATCGAACGTCCTGGGTTTGATCGGTTATTGTCTGCGGTGTGCAAGGGGGAAGTCGGTGCCGTCTTCTCCATCGAGGCGTCCCGTTTGGCCAGGAACGGGCGAGACTGGCATACCCTGCTGGAGTTTGTCGGGTTGGTTAACACGCTCCTGGTCGATGAGGATGGCATCTACAATCCCCGCCATCCCAACGACCGGCTGTTGTTGGGCATGAAGGGGACACTCAGCGAGATGGAGCTATCGACCTTTCGGCAACGCTCCCAGGAAGCACTGAAGCTGAAGGCCGAGCGGGGTGAGCTGTACACCACCGTAGCCGTCGGCTATGTGCGCACCAGCGACGATCGCTTGGAGAAGGATCCAGACCGTCGCGTTCAGGAGAGCATCGGCCTGGTCTTCGCGAAGTTTCGCGAGTTCGGTAGTATTCGTCAGGTGCTGCTCTGGCTGCGCCAGGAGCGTATTGAGTTGCCGGCGGTGGTCTATGGCGCCGAGGGTCGGAGCATTCTCTGGAAGCTGCCCGTCTACAATAGCGTACACAAGACCCTGACCAATCCCGTTTACGCAGGCACCTATGCCCACGGGCGCACGGAGTCGCGCACCCGAATCGAGGCGGGCCGCAAACACATCGCCCGAGGTTGCCGTCGAGCCCAGGAGGATTGGGACGTCCTCCTCATCGACCACCACAGAGGCTACATTTCCTGGGAGGAGTATCAGCGAAATCAGGCCATGATCGCAGAGAACGCTAACGGAAAAGGAGCCATGGTCCGTGGGTCGGTACGCGGTGGCGAGGCATTGTTGCCAGGTCTCTTGCGTTGTGGTCACTGCGGTCGGAAGTTGACGGTCACCTACAGTGGGAAACAGGGTCTCGCGGGGCGCTATCAGTGCCGGGGGGCGACGATCAACCACGGGGTAGCCGAGAAATGTATTTCTTTCGGTGGCTTGCGTGTTGAGCAGGCGGTGGTCGGTGAGGTGCTCGATGTGCTGCAACCGCTTGGGATCGATGCCGCGCTCGAGGCATGTGCCCAACGCGAACAGCAGATGGACGCCACCCAACGGCAACGTGAACTGGCGTTGGAACAGGCGCAATTTGAAGCCAATCGGGCTCGCCGCCAGTACGATGCTGTCGAGCCGGAGAACCGACTGGTTGCCGCAGAGCTCGAACTGCGATGGAACGAGGCGCTCCAAGCTCTCGCGCAGCGCCAGGCCGAATTGGAGGCGTTGAATTCCTCGCAGACCTTGCAGATCACCGAGGAGCAACGACAAGCTCTCTTCGCCCTGGCCGACGGCCTCCCCACTTTGTGGGAGCATCCCGCCACATCGCCGGAGATGAAGAAGCGTATTCTACGCACGGTCCTGAAGGAGATCGTCGTCTTGGTTCGCGATCATCGGATTCGACTCGTGCTTCATTGGCAGGGTGGCGATCATACCGAGTTGGAAGTCGGTAAGAACCAACCGGGTAGTCACCGTTGGAAGACGGACTTGGAGATCGAACGGATAATCCGCGCGCTTGCCCGCCTCATGCCGGACGCAGGCATCGCGGGGCTGTTGAATCGACTGGGTAAACGCACAGCCAAGGGCCATAGCTGGACCCGCAATCGGGTCTGTTGTTTCCGTAACGATCATCAGATTCCGGTTCACGAGGCAGGGGAGCGCCAGTCGCGCAACGAGCTGACGCTCGAAGAGACCGCAAAGCGGCTCGCGGTGAGCACCATGACGGTGCGGCGGTTGATCAAACGCAAGGTCTTGCCGGCGACTCAGATTTGCGTCGGCGCACCGTGGGTGATCCAAGAAAGCGACTTATCCTCACCGACCGTAACCAGCGCGTTGCGTGATACCCCGCCAACAGCCAATGACAAACAAGGCATCTTGAATTTTCAATGAGATAGAGAGGTACGCATTATGTCAGGGTCTCGGCCGGTCCGGTGATCGCGAGGTTCTGGTGGCGCTGGACCCATTGACAGCTTGCCAGGGTGCTCAGGAAGGGGCGATCGATCCCCCTGGGATGACGGTAGTCGATATCCTCCACGCAGGCGCCTACGCGCAGCTTGGCGGCCTTGAGCAGGCGTGCGAGGCGGCGATTGTCCCGATAGAGGATCTCCTGATCGAGCAGCAGGGCGAAGCGCTCCTCGAAGGACAACTCCTGAAAGCTCGGTTGCGCCAGTTGCTGCTCGAAGGCTGCGGCCATGCCGGTGAGTCGGAGTGTGTGCAGTTTGTCCAGGGTGTGCTGATGCAACATGATGGGCTCCTCTTGAAGGCGGAGAATCAGTGGTAATAACCGGGACCGCGGACATTGGCGTGCAGGGGCAGCTCCCCCTGCTCGGCGTCTTGCTCGGCCAGGGGCTGGCGATCGAGCCCCTGCTTGAGGATGGAGCTGACGCTGCGGTAGCTCGGTGAGTGGATGGCCAAGGCCCGCTCACAGGCCGCCTCCAGGCGCGCCTTGCCGTAGCGCCGAGAGTGGTTCAACAGCCCCAGGCAGCGGCGGTAGCCGTGCTCTGGATGGGGGAGATCCTTCAGCTGGCGTTTGACCACCTCCAGGGTGGCCGGACCAATCTGTTGGGCCCAGTTCAGGAAGCGCCCCGGGGACCACTCGCGGTGCTGGCGATGGGAGCTGGGCATGTGCTCCGGGCGGGTGCAGAAGAGCTGGGTGTGGCTGCGCGGATGCGCGGCGAGGCGTTGGCCCTTGTGGAAGACCTCCACGACGCTGGCGCTGGCGCGCACATCCAGGACATGGCCGACCCAGCGGTGCGGGACGCTGTAGTAGCGCTTGTCGACCTCGACGTGGTAATCGATACCGGGCTTGACTTGCTTCCACTCGGCGTATTCGTACGGGGTGGCCGGCAAGGGTCTCAGAGCGGGTTTGTCCAGTGCTTCGAAGGCGCTCTTGCGGCTGCCGGGCAGCTTCTGGAAGGGACGGGCATTGAGCTCCACCAACAGCTCGCCGATGGCTGCGTTGAGCTCGGCCAGCGAGAAGAAGGTGCGGTGGCGAAGACGGGCCAGGATCCAGCGCTCGACCACCTGTACGCCCACCTCCGCCTTGGCCTTGTCTTTGGGCTTGTACGGGCGGGCCGGCAGGATGGCGCAGCCATAGTGGCGTGCCAGCTCCTGATAGGTCGCGTTGGGCTGCGGGTCGTAACGACAGGCCTTGGTGACGCCGCTGAGCAAATTGTCCGGGACCAGTAATTCCACCACCCCACCGAAGAACGCGAAGGCGCGCTGATGGGAGGCAATCCACTGCGGCAGCTCCTGCGTCCAGGTGGCCTCGGCATAGGTGTAGCTGGACGCGCCCAGCACGGCGACGAACACCTGGGCTTGACGCAGCTCGCCGCTGGCGGCGTCCACGATCGGCACCGTCGGGCCGCAGTAGTCGATGAACAGCTTCTCGCCGGCGCGGTGAAACTGACGCATGCTGCGCTTCTGGCGCTGGCGCCAGCGCTGATAATGAAAGCAGAACTGGCTGTAGCGATAGGCGCTGGCGCCGTGTGCCTCGGCATACTCCGCCCACAGCAGCTGCAGGGTGACCCCTTTGCGCTTGAGCTCCTGGTGGATGACGGGAAAGTCCGGTTGGGCAAACTTCGATGCTGCCTTGTCCTGACCCCGCAACAGCATCGACTCCAGTTGGGCCTCGTCCATGTCCGGCGGTACTGGCCAGGTGATCCCCACCGCCTTGGCCAGGTTGACATACTTGCCAACCGCGCCCTTGGACAGACCAACGACGACGCCGATTTTCTCATGGCTGAGTCCCGCCTCGTGTTTGAGGCGCAGAATCTCGATCACTTTTGGCATTGGAATCCTCTTGCTTGGCATGGTCTCCTCGCTCTGGAAAAAAGCGGGCACCTATGCCAAAAAACGTTGAGAAATTCCAGTGCCTTTCGATGGATTCCGGACACCGTGACCGGC
>JARRNE010000343.1:0-4027 GCA_037385305.1 Chromatiaceae bacterium
GTACCGCACCCATCACCGACGAAGCGACCAAGACCATGCGCTCGATCCTTCAGCGTATCGCGACCGGCCCTGAGCTCTCCAAGGACATCTCGCTCGACGAGGCTCGGGCGGGGATGGGGGCTATCCTGAAAGGTCAGGTAGAGCCGGTGCAGACTGGGATCTTCATGATCGCGTTGCGCATGAAGCGGGAGACGGATGATGAGCTCAAAGGCATACTGGACGCGGTGCGGAACGCCACCGGGCATGCGGTCGCGGCGGCGGATGAGGTGGTGGACATCGCAGACCCCTACGACGGCTATAACCGCTGCCTGCCGGCCTCCCCCTTCCTGCCCGCGGTGCTCGCGGAGTGCGGGGTTGCCGCCGTGAGCCACGGGCTCGAGGCCGTCGGTCCCAAGTTCGGTGTCACCCACCGCCACGTGCTGGCGGCCGCCGGCATGGAGGTGGACCTTGATCCCCGGGCCGCAGCGGCCAGGCTCGCCGATCCCGCCTTGGGCTGGGCCTATGTTGACCAGAAGGCCTTCTGTCCGGCGCTGCACGATCTGGTGGGACTGCGAGGCACGATCGTCAAACGCCAGGCGGTGACCACAGTAGAGGTGATGGCCAGGCCCATCCACGGGCGCAAGCACACCCACCTCGTCACCGGATACGTGCACAAACCCTATCCTCGCGTCTACGCCATGCTCGCGCGTCATGCCGGGTTCGACTCGGCGCTGCTGGTCAGGGGCGTCGAGGGAGGGGTCGTGCCGTCCCTGCGTCAGCAGGGCGTTTGCTTCAACTATCAGCATCGCGGGGAGGAGCAGCCCTTCGACATCGATCCCACCGCAATCGGTATCGAGCAATCGGTCCGCTCCGTGCCCCTGCCCGAGGACCTTCCCCAAACAACCCGTCCCGGGGACGAGATCGCAGTGGCCGTGGACGTGCGCGCAACCGCAAGCGCAGCGGCCCAGGTCGGACTGGCCGCTTTGGAGGGTCAGAAGGGCCCGACCTACGACAGCCTGGTCTTCGCTGGGGCGATCATCCTTTGGCACCTGGGGCGCGAAGGCTCGCTGCGAGCGGCCGCCGAGCGGGTGCGGGCGGCACTGGATTCGGGAAAGGCCGTGAGCCGGATGCGTTAGGGGGAAACATGGACAATGCCTTCGTCCCCGTGGCCGAAGCCGCAGACATCCCTCCCGGCAAGTTTCGGGCAGTGAAGATCGAGGGCCGATCATTCGTCATCGCCAATGCGGGGGGGACCTTCTACGCGGTCGAGGACCTTTGCAGCCACGAGGACTATCCCCTCTCCTACGGCTGTTTGGAGGGAGATCGCATCAAGTGCTCCCTGCACGGAAGCCGGTTCAGCCTGAGGAGCGGGGAGCCGACCGAGGAGCCTGCGGATGAGCCAATAGCCACCTTTCCGGTGAAGCTGGTTGACGGAAAGGTTTGGCTCGATCCCAGCCGCCGCACAAACTGAGGTTCAGGGACAGGCTCCGGCTCGCGCACCGCCTTCCTCCGCAAGTCGCCCGAGGCTAATATCTCAGCTTGGCGCGGTCGAGAAGCCTGCGCAGATAGGTGACCGGAATCGCGTAGGTGATGCCGCTCGGGGCCGAGATAGCCCGCTCCTCCAGGGCCATTTCCTTGCTTGCCTTGACGAAGACGCTGTTGACGATGCCGATCACACGGCCGGAGTCAACCTCGTAGAGGGGACTGCCGCTGTTACCGGGGTAGGCCGTCGCGTCGAGCTGAAACACCTGGAACGGCCGCGACAGCCTTCGCAGCACGCCCTCGCGCAACTCTCTACCGGAATTGACGGGCACTATGTACGGAGTGATGGCAGAGATGATGCCGCGGTTGGTGGCGGGGTGGAGTCCGAGCACATTGAGAATCGGAAACCCCGTAAAGGCAATTGGCTCGCCTTCCTGAACGTCCTCGGCGCGACCGAGCCGCATGGCACGCACGGGCGCCCCCGCAAACCGCAGGAGGCAGACGTCATGGACCGGGTCGCGCAGCCGCACCTTGGCGGGCCTCCGCTGGGCCCGGTTGCCGCCCGCAGGGATATAGACGGTTACCGTCTCCCGGCGCCCCTCGTCCAGGTCCTTCGGCACCACGTGGGAATTGGTCACCGCGTAGTGTCCATCCGCAACGACGAAGCCGGAGCCGAGTAGCTTATCCTGCTGCTGACGCAGAACCATGTAGGTGCCGACTCCCACAATGCTCGGCTTGACCACGGGTATGGTCTGCACCAAATCGCGGGCCTCCGCGCTGCACGCAAGAAGGCCGAGGCCGCAAACCATCAGCCTTATCCTCGAGTCGGAGCGCAAATTCGCCATTCCAAGTCTCCATGATCAGAAGGGTTTGACTTACGATGGAAGTCGCGCGTAGCGCGCTCCCTGTCACCCTCGCCCACTGGGAGAGGGCCGGGGTGAGGGAAACGGTCATGGCAGCAGCGACCGACTTTGTCCCATATCGGTTCTCTGGGGTGGCGCTGACGCCATGGCCGTTAGCCGATGTTCCCCGGCCGACGTCCGGCGGGCATCGAGCTTGCAGAAGCCTCGATCCAGGCGCAAAGCACTTCGCCGTGGCAAATGCCTCCGGCCAGTCACCCTGGATGCGCAGGGCTCAGATCCTCGCGGGCATTTTCTCACGACTGGCGTTCGGGTAATCTGCTGCCGTGCTCGGGAGATCTGGCGTAACGTACGGCCCTACCCTCCGGAAGGGCGAGAGCAACGAAACTGTCGTGCCGGACGGCCCTGGCAGTGGCCAGGCGGGGCTCGGCGTCGCCGTCCCCATCGTAGGACCCCGGGGAGGTCGCGGGATGGACGACACACTGCAACGGCTCCTCGACGCGGAGATGCGCGCCGAACGGATCGCCGAACAGGCGGAGGCCGATCAGGAACGGGTGATCCAGGGGGCCCTCGCGGAGGCCCGCGCGGCGGAAGAGCGCCTTATCGCCGGCATCCCGGAGCTGCACCGCGCGCACATCAAAAAGGCGGAGGAGCGTGCGGAGCAGACGATTGCGGAGATCAAGCGACGCTACGACGAACGGCTCGTGCACCTCCGGGATACGGCGGAGGAGCGCGAGGATGAGGCCCTCGAGGCGGCGTTCGAGGTGCTGATCAACCCGGATCTTTGACCTGCCAGGCAGACAAGTCGGCAATGACCGCCACCGCAAGCCAGGCATACCTCAATGCCCGGGTCTCCATTATGTCCGCCCGGCTCTTCACGCCGGCGGTCATTGCCTCCCTGGCTCAACAGAGCCTAAACGAGCTGGCCACCAGCTTCGGCCTGGCCGCGCTGCTGGACGAGCAGCTCCCAAGCCGCGCAAAGAGCCGGGCGGTCGAGCAGGCCTTCATCCGCACCTTGCTGTCGGAGCTGACGATCCTGGTACGCCCCATGGCGGCAAAGGAACGGGCACTGGTCCTCTCCTGGGGCCGCAAGTATGCCCTCTTCAACCTGAAGAGCTTCATCCGCAGCAAGCTGTACGACCTCGACCAGTCGGAGGTCGGCGAGGACCTGTACGAGCTTCCGCCGAACGTCCAGCTGCCCCAGCAGGCCCTGTTCGGCGCGGAAGACGTGCTGGAGCTGCTGCGTCAGCTGGAGCAAGGGCCCTACAGCCTGATCGCCCGTCAGGCGCGGGAGGTCTACGAGCAGAAACGGGAGCCTTTTGCCTTAGAGGCGACGATCGACCAGCGCTACTATATGGAGCTGGCGCACCGAGCGGTGCAGTTCGACGGCGAGAGCCTGCGTGCGCTCCAGGACCTGGTGGGGGCCATTCTGGACCAGATCAATCTGATGTGGCTGTTGCGCTTTCGCTTCTCCTACCAGCTCTCCCCCAGCGAGACCTTCTACCGCCTCCTGCCGTCCTTCCGCCTGCTCAACCGCGACCGCCTCCTCACGCTGGTCAACCTGAATAACGCCGAGCAGGTGATGGAGGCCTTGCCGCCGCCGCTCGACACGCTGGTTGCCGGCAGCACGACCCTGATCGAGATTCAGCGACGGATGGGCCATCACATGGCGGGCCAGGCGCTCCGCATCTTGCACGTTAGCCGTT
>JARRNE010000344.1:0-4023 GCA_037385305.1 Chromatiaceae bacterium
CCGGGGGCTGCCACCCATCGATTGCGACATGGCCGCGCGTCAAGGTCGACCCGTAGCCAGGTTATGATACCCGGAATGACTGCCGGTCAACCGAGCCCTGCCAACCGCGGGTTCCGCACAGGGTCATCGGCAGGGCCGCACCGAAGAGACAGAGCCTGACCTTCATGAACACCCAGTGGAAAGACCACCTCTTGTCCCAAACGGCCGAGATCGATGGCGCGGGAAACGTCCGATTCCCGGCCGCCCCCTCTGTTGCCGACCCGGCCCTGATGGATCTGTCCAGGCTCGGTCTGATCGCCGTCGGCGGGGCTGACGCAACCCAGTTTCTTCAAGGCCAGCTCACGAACGACCTGCGAACCCTCACCCCGACCCGTACCCAGCTAAGCGCCCACTGCAGCCCCAAGGGGCGGATGCTCGCCAATTTTCGGGTGCTGCGATTCGGCGAGCTGATCTACCTGCAGTTGCCCCGCAGCGCCGCCGGCGCCCTCTTCAAGCGGCTGAGCATGTTCGTCCTGCGCGCTCAGGTCACAGTGGAAGACGCAAGCGACCGCCTGGTGAGCATCGGGCTCGCCGGCCCCTGTGCGCCGGACGTTCTGGCAACGCTGTTCCCGGACCTGCCCGAGGACGCGAACGCCATCGCCCATCACGGCGAATTGGTGGTCATCCGCATCCCCGGGACGCCGCCACGCTTCGAGGTCCTGGGGCCGGTGGACGCCGTCATCCCGCTGTGGGACGGGCTGGCCCGTGAGTCGACCATCGTCGACGCCGACTACTGGGCACTTCTGGACATCCGCGCAGGCCTGCCGACGGTCTACCCGCAGACTGCCGACCTCTTCATACCCCAGATGACCAATATGCAGCTCATCGACGGAGTCAGCTTTACCAAGGGCTGCTACACCGGACAGGAAGTGGTCGCCCGCATGCAGTACCTGGGCAGGCTGAAGCGACGCATGTACGTTGCCGAGGTGCACGCGGACGAGCCGCCGCAGCCGGGGGAGGATCTGTTCTCGCGGAGCAGCACCTCCGAGCAGGCAACCGGCTGGGTGGTGGATGCGCGCCGCAGCGGGCCGAGCCGCTGCGAGCTGCTCGCCGTGGTCGAGATCGCGGCCGCCGAGAGCCAGGATGTGCGGTTAGGTGACAGCGGTCCGCCCCTGACGCTCAGGGACCCGCCCTACGGCTTCGCCGCCTAGTCCTCGGGCCGCATGTGCGGGAACAGGAGCACGTCCCGGATGGACGCCGAATCGGTGAACAGCATCACCAGCCGGTCGATCCCGATCCCCTCACCCGCCGTCGGCGGCAGCCCGTGCTCCAGGGCGCGGATGTAGTCGGCGTCGAAGTGCATGGCCTCCTCGTCCCCCGCGTCCTTCTGCTGCACCTGACGGCGAAAGCGCTCCGCCTGATCCTCGGGGTCATTCAGCTCCGAGAAACCGTTGGCGATCTCCCGGCCACCGACGAAGAGCTCAAATCGGTCGGTGACGCAGGGGTCTTGGTCATTACGCCGAGCCAGTGGTGAGACCTCCGTCGGATAGCCGGTGACGAAGGTCGGGTCGGCAAGCCGAGGCTCAACGGTCCTCTCGAAGATCTCGAGTTGAAGCTTGCCCAGACCCCAGGTCGCCTTCAGTGGGATATCGAGGTCCATGGCAAGCGCGCGCACCCTTTCCGGATCGTCGGCGTCGTCCGCCACCAGATCGGGGTTGAACCGCAGGATCGCCTCCCGCACCGTCAGGCGCGCGAAGCGCTTCTCGAAATCGCATGGGACGCCCTGGTAGCTGATCTGCGTGCTGCCGATGACCTCCTTCGCCATCCCCCGCAACAGGTCCTCGGTGAGGTCCATGAGGTCCTGATAGTCCGCATAGGCCTCGTAGAACTCCAGCATTGTGAATTCCGGGTTGTGCCGGGTGGAGAGGCCCTCGTTGCGGAAGTTCCGGTTGATCTCGTAAACCTTCTCGAAGCCGCCTACCACCAGGCGTTTCAGGTACAGCTCCGGGGCGATCCGCATGAAGAGCTGCATGTCCAGCGCATGGTGGTGCGTGATGAAGGGGCGGGCCGCCGCGCCTCCCGGAATCACATGCATCATGGGGGTCTCGACCTCCAGGTAGCCGCGGGCGTTCAGGTACTGGCGCAGGTAGTCGACTATGCGGGTACGGGTGAGGAAGATGGCACGCGCGCTCTCGTTCATGATCAGATCGAGGTAGCGCTGGCGGTAGCGGCTCTCCTGATCCGTGAGGCCATGGAACTTCTCCGGCAGGGGTCGCAGGGCCTTGGTCAACAGTCGCACCGTCTCGCCCCGGACGGAGAGCTCGCCCGTCTTGGTCTTGAAGAGGGGGCCTTCCACACCGACGATGTCGCCGATGTCCAGGTCCCCCTTGAAGGCCCGGTAGGCCTCCTCGCCCAAGAGGTCCCGCTGGACGAAGACCTGGATACGGCCCGACATATCCTGCAAGTGGGCGAAGGTCGCCTTGCCCATGATGCGGCGGCTCATCAGGCGGCCGGCCACGCTTACTCTCGGAGCCTCCGCCTCCAGCTCGTCGGACACCCTGTCCCCAAACGTTGCGTGCAGCTCCCCCGCAAGCGCGCCGCGGCGGAAGTCGTTGGGAAAGGCGGCGCCCTGACCCCGCAGGTGATGCAGCTTGTCGCGCCGCTGGGCGACCAGCTTGTTGTCGTCGAGCCTGTTGGGCTCCGGCGCTTGTTCTGGATTCATCGTTTCTCCGAACGGAGGGCCCGGTTACTTCGTTGGTTTCCGGCTCAGAGGCCGCTTTTCAGGCTGGCCTCGATGAAGGGGTCGAGATTGCCGTCCAGCACGCCTTGTGTGTTGGCGATCTCGACGCCGGTGCGCAGGTCCTTGATCCGGGACTGGTCGAGGACGTAGGAGCGGATCTGACTCCCCCAGCCGATGTCGGACTTGGTGTCCTCCACCGCCTGCTGATCTGCCCGACGCCGCTGCATCTCCATCTCGTAGAGCTTGGCCTTGAGCTGCTTCATCGCAGTGGCCTTGTTCTTGTGCTGGCTGCGGTCGTTCTGGCACTGCACCACGATCCCGCTCGGCATGTGGGTGATGCGCACCGCCGACTCGGTCCGGTTCACGTGCTGCCCGCCGGCGCCGCTGGCACGGTAGACGTCGATCCGAAGATCCGCCGGATTGATGTCGATGTCCACGTCGTCGTCCACCTCCGGCGAAACGAACACCGCGGCAAAGGACGTATGGCGGCGGTTGCCCGAGTCGAAGGGTGACTTGCGCACCAGCCGGTGGACACCCGTCTCGGTGCGGAGCCAACCGAAGGCGTGATCGCCCTCGAAGCGGATCGTGGCGCTCTTGATGCCCGCCACCTCGCCAGGGGACACCTCGATCAGCTCAGTATCGAGCCCCCGCCGCTCCCCCCACCGCAGGTACATGCGCAACAGCATCTCCGCCCAATCCTGGGCCTCGGTGCCACCCGAGCCCGCCTGAACATCGACAAAGGCGTTCTTGTCGTCCATCTCGCCCGAGAACATGCGCCGAAACTCGAGCTCGCCCACCCGGGACTCGTACCCGTCCAGGTCGCGGATAATGGCATCCACTGTGCCCGTATCCCCTTCCTCGACGGCCATGGAGAGCAGGTCCCCCGCATCGTTCAGGCCGGCTTCGAGGGTATCGAGGGTCTCGACTACCGCCTCGAGAGTCGCCCGCTCCCGCCCAAGGGACTGGGCCCGCTCCGGATCGCTCCAGACGTCCGGCTGCTCGAGCTCCCGCAACACCTCGGTCAGCCGATCCTTCTTCTCCGCGTACTCAAAGATACCCCCTAAGGGCCGCGGAGCGCCCCTTGAGGTTGTGGATCTTGGCCAGGATGGGATTGATGTCCTGCATAGCTCGCCTCGAACCGGGAAATGGCTAACCATACAGGATTCCCCCGGGGGTGAGAAAGGCGAGGTCGCGCATCGGCAGGATCGTCCGCGCTGAGATGCGGAATCATTTGGGGCTGGGTGCGGTGTCTTGCCCGCAAACTCGGGGCCTGCCGGCCCCTCGTCTTTACTCTTGGGAACTAC
>JARRNE010000345.1:0-4021 GCA_037385305.1 Chromatiaceae bacterium
CGGCTTCGCTGTCCGGGAAGGCCCGCAGCTCGGCCGCCACCTCGGTGAGCCGACCGGCAAGGCGGGACATCTGCTCGCCCACCAGCCACAGGCGCTGGGCCCCGATGTGCTGCAGCTCCGGGATCAGCGCGTCGAGAAGGCGGCGGGTCTCCGCGCCTAGATCAAGCATGTCACCCAGGACGAGATGGAGGGGCAGACCGGCCTCCCCCGCGCGGGCCTCCGCGGCTGCAAGCCCGGCCCGCATGGAGGAGGGATTGGCATTGTAGTGATCGAGCAGCAGGACACTGCCCCCCGCGAGGCGAAGCTCCCCTCCCCGCCCTCTCGGCGGCGAGAGGGTCTCCAGCACCCCGGCCATCTCTTCCGGCCGCAGACCGAAATGGAGCGCCACCGCGCAGGCGAGCGCTGCATTGCGACGCAGGTAGGGACTGCGCAGGGGGGGATCGAGCTCCGGGTGGAGGTCCCTGGGCTCCGACGAGACGAGCCGCACGCCGGCGTCGCCCGCCAGGCGCGCGAGCCAGGGATCGTCCGCAGGCGCGAAGCACACCCCGCCTCGGCCACGGACCACATCGAAGAGCATCACCTCTTCCCGGAAGACCTCCTCGATCGAGCCCAGCAGGTTCAGGTGCTCCTCCCCGATCGAGGTCAGCACCCCGATGTCCGGGGCCACCAGGGCGGCATGCCTCGCCATGTCTCCGGGCGCGTCGATGCCGATCTCCACGACCGCAAGCTCCACATCCTGGCGCAGCTGCTCGAGGGTTCTCGGAATGCCCAGCTCCCCGTTCTGGGATGCCTGGGTCTTGGCGACACGGAAGCGAGAAGACAGCAGCGCCTCGGTTAACTCCTTCGCGGTCGTCTTGCCTGAGCTCCCCCCGACGCCGACAACCGGCCCTGCAAAACGGCGGCGAAAGTGTCCGGCGATCTCCCGGTGGGCGGCGTGGGTGTCCTCCACCTCGACCAGGCGCCCGGTGGCCACCGTCCCATCGAGAGTCAGCCTCGCCCCGATCCCTCGTTCCGCCACGCAGCGCACCCCCGCCGCAAGCAGTGCAGGCACGAACTCATGACCGTCCCGCACGCTGCCGCGCAGGGCCACGAAGAGGTCACCGGGACGGGCGCAACGGGAGTCCGAGGTGTAGGCAGGGCACGAAGCACTCAGGAGCTCGAGATTGGCGTCCACGCTGGGGGTGAGGGTACTTGGGGTGGGTGAAACCGCATTCTACCTGCACGCCGATCTGCGCCTGACGCCCCACGGTGGGCGTCGGTCGCTGTCGCGCGGATGCGCGATTGTGAGAATAACAACCATTGCGACGTCGTGGTCGTTCATCTAAGGCACGTCGATCCCAAGCCGCTCCAACAGGGTGATGCCGATGTGATTGAAGTTGTCCCGACAGCGTGCCACGGCCTGAATCTGGCCCCCACCGATCCCGTCGGCCTGCTTGAGGTCGAAGATCGGCTTACGTGCCTGCTGCGCAATCGGGACCAGACTGGCGTAATGCGGAATCAGGGCAAGACAATGCTCGTCCTGCTCGAAGGAAACAGCGGTTTGACCAGGCGCTTCGTCCAGAACGTATCGGCGATACTCGGCGGGGATGTTCTGCGCCCAGCGGGCATAGCCCGCGACGGGCCGATCGGCCCTGGCCAGATGCTGCTGAACCATGTAGCCGAGCGGCAGGAAATCATGGGGAGGCAATGCCTCCTGGGGCTTGCCGGCAAGACCTCGCTCACGGACAGTGCCCCAGTCGCGCCGCCACTCGCGCAAGGTCGGCCCGACGTTGCGGAGTCCCTGCAAGCTGAACAGATCCGGTGCCACCGGAAGCACCACGTGATCGCAGGCCAGCAGCGCCGCCCGGTTGAGTGCCCCCAGACTGGGGCCGAGGTCCATGATCATGATATCCGCGGCCACCTGCTCGGCGGCGAGATTCGACAGCAGATCAAGCGACGTCGTCACATCGAGCGCCCGGTCGTTGTCCGTGGCCAGCGTTTTGGCGAATTCCTCCGCCAAGGTCTGCTCGAATCGGCTGAGTGCCAGGTGTCCGGGCAGCAGCCAGAGTCCATCGGCGATCCGTTCCAAGCGCGGCGGCAGCACGTCTCCCTTACCCCTGCGCACCGGCTCCAAGCAGCCGGTCACGGTACCGTTGCTGCGTGCATCCTCCCAAATCTCGAACAGCCGCAGTTCGTCGAGAAAGATCGCGGAGATATTGCACTGTGGGTCGAAGTCGAGCACGACGACCCGCACTCCACGTCCGGCCAAGAGATGGGCAATGTTGAAGGTCAAGGTCGTCTTACCGACTCCCCCCTTGTTGTTGAAGAACACGATCGATTTCATTGCCGAGCCCTCAGGATCAGCCGCGTGAAGCCATCCTTTTCGATCTCCAGAGGCCGATTGCCGTTTCGCCCCAGGAGCAGCCGCACACGCCGAAGAGCAGGAGCGCCGCGGGGTTCGGGCGCCAGGTCCCGGTCACGGGACGGCCCAGCTGACGCTGGGTCAGCCACTGCTCCAGGCCGGGAAAGGTCTCCTCGTCGAGGTCTTCGACTCGCTCGGCCTCGTACTTGGCCCGGAGCAGGGTTAGGTTGAGGTCCTGCAGGGTCGCCGCGGCGATGGGGCGAAGATCGAAAGGCTGGCTGTGCTCCGGACGACGCTCGTTCAAGCGCAGCAGGTCGGCTTGGGTCGCAGGCGGGTCGAACTGCCCTGGCGCACCCACACAACGCCATCCACCATCACCACCGGCGGAACCGGATACGGAATGACGGTGATGACCAGGAGGGTGATGCCATCATTTCCGTCATCGACGGCAATGTCGAAGCTCGGTGTCGGCTGGATCTTGGTCGAGCGCAGTCGGCTCGACAGATCCTGCTGAATCTGGTCCAGCCGCTCCGCATCGATCCCGCGACGGGAGCCGTCCTTCTCCAGCCCGATCACCAGCCAGCCCGGCTCACCGCTCCCGCCGAGGTCGTTCGCGAGGGCGCAGGCGGCACTCAGGATGCCGTCGCTGTCCTGAGGCGAGCGCTTCCATTCGATGCGGTCTGTCTCGGTACAATACCGCGCGGCGTTGTTCATGAATCTTGAAGCTTGGTCAGGGATTGGCTTGGATTGTAAGGGAAAACGATCTAAGGCGATTTCTGAGAGCTTCTATACCAAGCCAAAGGGACGAATGGACGAAGCACCATGTCAGGTAGCGCAATAGGCCGCCTTCGCTTGGTGCCTGCGGCGCTCCGCGATCGGCGAGGCACTCCATGAAATGCCGCCATGACACCTCGGAGCGGCCGTATTGCGCCGTATGGGTGACCATCCGAAAGTTTAACTGACCTCCGGCGGCGTGCTCCCCGCGAGCGCGGATGCAATCAGAGACCGGCGGTAGGGAGTAGCGAACGCAGGTCTTTGACGAGGAGGAATAGATGAAGCGGATCGGTCGGGGAGGGCGCAAAACCAAAGTGGGCGTAGAAACGCCGGGCCTCGTCGTCCTTGGCGTGGACCGCGATGGCGCGAATACCGCCAATCTCGGCGGCCTGGAGCGTGCGGCGCATGGCGTCTTTGAGCAAGCCCGCGCCGATCCCACGACGCTGCCAGGTGACGGCGACTGCGAGCCGGGCGAGCAGCATGATGGGCACGGGACGGCGGGCGAGCCCCTTGGTCAATCGCTCCGGAGCATCGCCGTACGCCACCTCGCCCACCACGAGGGTGTAGAAGCCGATCACCTCATCATCATGGAGACCAAGATAGGTTTGCGAGGTGTTGGCCTGCTGATTGGTGAAGGCATAGCGCAGGAGGAAGCGATCGAGCGACTCGCGACCGCTCGAGAATCCGTCGAGCGGATGGTCGCGCCGCAGCTTCTCGATCCGGAAGCCGGCCGTCATGCTGAGTCGGGCGGGTCGAAGGGCGTCGGCTCCCGTAACAGGCGCTCGAGGCGTGGCAGGGCGCGGGGCGGCTTATCAAGCGCGGCCATGAAGGCGCTCCAGCGCTCGGCATCGAGCCCAAAGTGTTGCCGATCGGCCAGGGTCTCGTCGGCGCGCTCCAGTGCGCTGC